>NZ_MBLN01000003.1:0-270122 GCF_001854645.1 Pseudofrankia sp. EUN1h
GTGGATTCCGCCCGCTTCTTCGGGCGAATCAATCCTCTTTAGGCTGGTGGAGTGCAGTTATTCGAACCGTGCGGTATTCACCCTGCTGTCGACCTTGAGGGCCTTCCGGGAACGGGCCGCGTGGGCGAGCTCGGGTGAGCTGGCACGGTCGCGCCCGCCCGTCTCCCCCTCCTCCGAGCTTGCGCTGAAGGGGACGGTTGGCCGTGGTGGCGCCAGATTTATCGCTTCGCAACGGGCAGCAGGCCGCGGGCCAACGACGTGTGACAGCCGGGTCGATGACCATGCATGCTGTCCGGGAGCATGCCGTGCGATCTCGTCGCGCATGCCTGGGATCGGGGGTACGCATGGGAGAAGGGCTCACGACTGGCGAGATCGGCGCACTCGCGGAGCTGTTCACGGATCCGCTGTCTGCCGGTCAGTTGTTGAACGGGGCCGGTCTTCGCCGAGCGCATCATCCAGCATGGGTGGCGGGACTGAGCGCGCACCTTTTCTGGTCGGAGGTGTCGCGCCTGCTTGCCGCGGGTGTGTTGGCTGACGGCCGGGACCGGCTTCTGGCCGCGGCGCATGCCTGGTTTCCCGCCAATCCGGCGTTCGTGGGTGGCCCGCTGCCCGGCGGCGCCGCGGGCGACGTGGTCGCCGCGGTCGTCGCCGCCCGCCTGGCCTGCCTAGAGGTCATGTGGCTGGTCGCAGACGCCACTGCCCGGTCGTTCGGTAGCGCCGTCGCCCGCAAGGGAGCCCGCAGGTTCGCCCAGCGCGCTGCCCGAGAACACGGCACTGACGCCGACGCCCTTCCGGCTGGCAACGCCCGAGGCCTCGCCCGCGCGGGCGGCGACCGACTCGCGGACTGGCTCGACCAAGGGCGTGGCCGTTCCCTTGACCGCGCGCACCAGCTGACCGACCAGCTGGCCGCCGCCTTGGACCGCGCCCGTGAACTTGGCGGCGATGACAGCCCCGGGCTCGACCGGGCGTGTTACCTGGCACACGATCTTGTCAACCGGCTACGGATCCCCGCCCTTCGCGATCTGCGGACAATGTTGGACACGCTCAACGACCTCGGCGAGCACCTGATG
Organism: Pseudofrankia sp. EUN1h; assembly: GCF_001854645.1. Lineage (NCBI taxonomy): Bacteria > Bacillati > Actinomycetota > Actinomycetes > Frankiales > Frankiaceae > Pseudofrankia > Pseudofrankia sp. EUN1h. The sequence continues at coordinate 1,071 of NZ_MBLN01000003.1, forward strand.
GGCACGGTCACGGTCGAGGCCTCCGGACTGGACCTGTCCGCGCTGAAGGGCGTCGGCCTCGACGGCCTCGACCTGCTGGCCGGCGTGACCTGGACCGAGGAGACAACCTGGCCACCTCACCTGACCGAACCTCTACGCGCACGGTCCATCGAGACCAGCCCCGGTATCTACCAGATACGCGGTGACGAGGCCTGGGCACTGGCCTTCGCGGACGTCGACCGGCAGCTCGACGACGTCACGGCCACGCCAGCTCCCACACAGCGTCGCGAGACGAGCGGACCAGAAGACATGACCAGCGACGAACCCGCCTGGGCGTATAGCCAAGAGCCCGAGCCTTTGCCGCATACAGACCAGTAGGCGGAACGTTAACGATGCGGGCGCGGTACCTTAATGACCCGCTGACGACCGGGCCCCACGGTCGCGGCGGCCTCGGCCAATAAAGCTCATTTTCCCGGACGTGTCGCTCCGAAATAGTCGTCTCCCGCCCACCTGTACGGGGCGACGTGTACCACCTTGCCCTGTCCCGGAGCGCTGATCATCTGGCCGTTTCCGATGTAGATCGCGACGTGGTGGATGTTGGTGGCGGTGCCGTAGTAGACAAGGTCGCCGATCTGGAGTGGTTCTCCGGGTGGGACTACGGGGCCGGCTTCGTACTGGGTCTGGGCGGTGCGGGGCAGGTCACGGCCGGCGGCGCGGTAGGCAGCACGGGTTAGGCCGGAGCAGTCCCAGCCGCCCTCGGCCGGCCCGTCTCCGCCCCACAGGTAGGGAAGGCCGACCTGTCCCTGGGCGTAGAGGACGGCGGCGTAGCCGGCGTCGGACGGCGCGGTGTCGGCGGCGAAGCCGCTGGTCGAGCTGTACTTGTCAACCGCACCCGAAGACTTCAGTCGGTCGGCGCCGTGAGCTGGACACTGAAATCTTGGAGTGCGCCTAGTTGTGTGCGATCGTCCGGTTGATCTTTCAGTCGGAGGTCCGGCCGGCGCTCGCCCGCGGATTCAGCGCGATGTAGCTGTAGCCGGTCCCCGATTCGGTGTGGGGTTTTCACTCGTCGCGCGGGGCTGTCTGGCGATGGCGCCAGTTGTCTATGTGGGTGAAGTGAAGGTGGGAGTCGTGTCGTCGGAGCCCCGCCACAGGTACGCGGTCAGCCGTTGCCCGCATGCGCGTTCCTCGTGCGGGTTGGTGGGTGGGGGCCAGCGAAGCTGTTGGTAGAGGGCGGCGCGGTGCAGGTCGTAAGCGGTCTCGATCAGGTCACCGAAGAGCTGCGCCCGGGTCGGGACGGTAACGACAATCGTCAGCGCGGCGACGCCGAGGCCGATCGGGACGGCCAGGTAGGTGAAGGGAGCGAACGCGCAGAACAGCAGGCCCCACATGGCGGTGGTGACGGCGGTGTCGAGGCTGGCACGGATGGTGAGAATCTCCTCGCGGATCGCGTCGGGGAGCAGTGTCCAGATCCTGGGCCACAGCGCGACGGTGTCCAGGCCGTACTTGTCTATGGGGCGGCGTTCGGCGGCGCGCAAGATGTTTCCGATCGGTGTGGGCATGAAGTAAGCGGGCGCGGCGGGCCGACGACGACGGCGACGTTCCAGCCGGGTATAGGTGGCGAGGTCCTCGGCGGTGGGGGCGGTTGACTCGTGGGCTCGGTTGTAGGCCTGCTGCCAGGCCGAGGCCTCGGCGGCGGCGCGGCGCGCGAGCCTGTCGGTGAGCCGGTGATGTAGCGGTCCGGCCCATGCCGGCCAGTAGCCCTCCAGCAGCCGCAGAGCGGGGGTGGCGAGTCGGTTCATGACGATCCCGGATGCGGCGACGGCGAGCAGGACGGTCAGGATGACCGCGACCTGGGTCGCGGGGGTCTGCCGGTCGAGCCAGCCGGTCTGGGTGGACAGGGTGTGCAGGCCGCCTCGATGGCGGGCGAAGGCAGCCAGCCCAGCTAGCCAGAAGACGAGTGCGGGGACGGAGGCGGTGGCCCATCGGTCGGCGAGCTTGTTCCCGGCGGCCTCCCAGAATGCGGTGAGCACGCGGCCGTCAGCTCCGGACCAGCGGGACCTGGTGGGTTTTGCAGTCCGGAACCGGGGTGCCGATTTCTGGCCGGTACCAGACGTAGTCGCCGCCGCGCGGGCAGGTGTAGCGGTTCGCGCCGATCAGTCCGGCGTCACCGGCTGGAGAGGCCATGCCGCCGGCGCCACGCGGCACGTAGGGCGGCTGAAGGTAGGGCGGCCTGTAGTGGGGTGCGTCGGCCAGCGTCTCGGCGAGGAACCAGCGGGTGTCCTCATGTTCGTCAAGCACCATCTGAAGCTGGCTGCTGGTCTGCACCCGGCCGGCGGAGCTGTTGAGGTGGTCGGCGATCTGCCGGTCCAGAGGTCCGGCGGCATCCGGTCCGACCAGGTCTGTCAGGTAGGGCCGGATCGTTCGCGCGGCTTCCAGCACCCCGTCGTCATAGGTTCCCATCAGTCCCCCTGCGCGCGTCGTACTGATCTCACGACCGAGTTTTCCAGGTTCACGTCAGGCGCCGCTGTGGATGTGCGACGCCCACACCGACGGCATGTGTGCCCATCGGTTGCGCAGCCGGCGGGTCGCGGCATGCAGCGCGGCAGCTGCGTCGATGACGCCGTCGGCGTCAGGGAGGGCGGTGTAGATATCGCGGGCGAGGGTCGCGGCGTGCCGATCATTGATCGGCGACAGGGTGCCGATCACGTGCCGGTAGCCGGCTAGTTGGAACGCCGAGGCGAGGTGGATCGCTTCGTCGGCCAGCCGGTTACCTGGGCGGGCTGTCGAGCAGGCCGATAGGAACGCCAGCTGAGCATCGTCCAGACGCAGCCGGGCCACGTCGACCACGGTCAACGGCTGCTGCCGGTGGTCTTGGAGGAGCAGCCGACTGGCAGAAGGGTGACTGGGGTCGCTCGACCCGTGGCAGGCGAGATGCGCCCACCCCGCCGTGGGCAGCGCGGCAAGCACCGCCGCGCGGGTGGCCTGAGGTCCGACAAGCGTGCTGGTCCGGTCCGGGAAACGCTGCTGGAGCATGGCGACCTCCGCATCCGCACCGGGAAGATCAGCGGCCTCAGGGGTGTGCGGCATCGCCACCACCAGCCGGCTGTCCGAACCGAGCCGTCCTCGGTCGACGTCTCTGTCGCCTGAGTGGGTCCGGCGGGCGTAGATCAGCGCCCGGATGGTCGGGGTGTAGGACGACACCACTCGGTCAACCACCGTTTTCGGGGCGGGATCGAAGCGGGTGGCGTGGTGGCCGGCGGCGTGCAATGGCAGGAACGACAGCAGTCCGGACACACACCACCACAGCCGCGGCCACTCCTCGTCCTTCTGGGGCGGTCCGGTGATGCCTAACCGGTCCAGGACCGGGCCGGTGACGGCGTCCCACAGCCAGCCGAGCGTGTCCGCCAGCCGCCGTTGCGCGGCACCCCAACCTTCGGTACCTCCGTCTGGCGAGGACACCTCGTCGAGGGCTGCGAGGAATCCGTCCGCCTGGTCGTAGACGGCCTCGGTAGTTAGAGCCACCAGCGGCACCGGCTCCAGGACACCTCCGGTGGTCAGGATCAGCGCGTGCGAGCCGAACCGGGAGACGTTGACGACGACGACCGGACCGCTCGCCGCAGCCGCCGTCAGGTCCTGCACCGGTGGTGGACGCAGGAAACGCGCGAAGGCCGGCAGGTCCCGGATCTCGCCGATCGTCTGGTCGAATGCGTCGGCTAGCTGCCGCCGTCGCTCCACGTCGCCGCGTGCTACGTCGACGTTATGGTCCCACCCGGGAGGTGTCGTCACCGGTCGCGTACCCAAGCCATCGGCCCTGTCGAGGTCGTCACGCAGAGCGATGAACCGTCTGGCTAGGTCCGGAAACTGCTCAGCGAGCGCGGTCAGGTCGGTGCGGGTGTCCAATGCCTGACCCAGCAGGACCCCACGGCCCTGCTCGAAGAGTTCGATCGCGCGTTCCGCTAGGCCGGCGTGCACGCAGCATGCCGCCGCTTGCGATCCCAGGCCGCCTAGCTCGGCGAGTAGATGTTCCTGGTCGCCTCGGGCGAGGCTACGCGGTGCCACCCGTCCCAGGAGGTCAACGGCTGCCGCGAAACCCGCGACGGCCTCGTCCCACCGCATCCCGTCGGCAGCGGTGTGTCCCCAACCGCGTGCGGCCCGCGCGCGAAGCCGAGGTGACGCCACCTCGACGGCCACGGCGGCCCGACTCGCGGCGATCGCCTCGTCTAGATCCGCCTGGTCGCCGTACTGCTCGAACCGGAGGCTTAGGGCGGTGCCCAGGTTAGAGAGCCATGCGGCGCGGTAGGGATGATCGGGCGGGCTGGCGTCCAGCGCCCCGCGGCACGCCATGACCGCCTCGTCTAGATCGGCCTGGCTGGGTGATCGCTCGAACCGGGTCAGCAGGGCGATGCCCAGATTGGAAAGCCACGCGGCGCGGTAGGGATGAGTGGGTGGGCTGGTGGCCACTGCGTCGCGGCCGGCGGTGACCGCCTCGTCCAGATCCGCCTGGCTGTCCAACAGTTCGAACCGGGTCAGCAGGGCGCGGCTGAGGTTGGACAGGTAGCTGGCCATGCCCGGATGGTCGGGTGGGCTGGTGGCCACTGCGTCGCGGCCGGCGGTGACCGCCTCGTCCAGATCCGCCTGGCTGTCCAACAGTTCGAACCGGGTCAGCAGGGCGCGGCTGAGGTTGGACAGGTAGCTGGCCATGCCCGGATGGTCGGGTGGGCTGSTGGCCACTGCGTCGCGGCCGGCGCTGACGGCGTCGTCCAGATCCGCCTGGCTTCCCGTCCACTCGGACCGGATAAGCAGCGCGGCGGCGAGGTTGGACAGCCATCCGGCCCGGTGGGGATGGTCAGGTGGGCTGGCTGCCAGCGCCGCCCGGCCGGTGCTCACGGCCTCATCCAGGTCTGCCTCGCTGCCCGTCCGCTGCGATCGGATACGGAGCGCAAGACCAAGATTCGCCCCTGCCGTGGCACGGTCGAGATGATCGGGTGGACTCGCCGTCACCGCGTCGCGGGCGGCGCCGATGGCCTCATCCAGATCCGCCCGGCTGCCCAACAGTTCGAACCGAGCCTGTAGCGCCGTGCCCAGGTTCGTTACCAGAGCGACCTTCGCAGGGTCGCCGGGTGCCCAGGCGGCCAGCGCCGCCCGGCCGGCTCTGATGGCCTCATCCAGGTCCGCTTGGCTGCCCGTCCGCTCGGACCGGAGACGTAGCGCGGCCACATGGTTAGCCACCATCGTGGTTCTTTCCGGGTGGTGTGAGCTGACAGCCAGCGCTTCGCGGCCTGCGCTCACGGCCTCGTCCAGATCCGCCTCGCTGCCCGTCCACTCGGACCGAATACGCAGCGCGGCGGCCAGGTTGCCCAGTCGTTTGATCATTTCCGGATGGTCGGGTGGGCTGGCAGCCACCGCGTCGCGACCCACGCTGATGGCCTCGTCCAGATCCGCCCTGCTGCCCCACCGCTCGGACCGGGTACGCAACGCCGCCCCGAGGTTGGACAGCCATCCGGCCAGGTTGGGATCGCCGGGTCGAAGGGCGGCCAGCGCCGCGCGGCCTGCGACGACTGCCTCATCCAGATCCGCCCTCCTGCCTGACCACTCGAACCGGACATACAGTGCGGCAGCCAGATTGGCCAGTATCCCGGCCTGCGCCGGATGGTCGGAAGGACAGATGTCCAGCGCCTGCCGATGCAGGTCGATCGCCGCGGTCAGCCCGGCACGGTCACCGGTACGCACCGTGTTCCGCATAAGTTCCTCGGCGCGCATCGCCGTGATCTGCAGACGGGCGATTAAGACGGGATTACGTCTGTCGAGTCGCGCTCGGAACTGTTCCAACCGTGCCCACACCTCTGCTACCGCCTTCATCGCGACGTTGCTACACGCCCCTGCTCGCCAAGTTAAGAGATCATATTGGCATCAAGGGTCGAGTTGGGTCCTGCCTACCGATCGGTCGGCTCCACTTAACGATCTAACCAGCACGATGATGGTGTCCGCCGCCCGAAGCCGGACATGGAGGACGCCGTAGGGGCCGAGGTCACCGCCGATCAGCGGACGACGCCCGACGCGTCCTCGCGCGCCACCTCGACCACCGACTCGGCCCACATCGCTGAACGGCGTGCACGGAGCGCGAGCGGCCGAGGCCGGCAAACGGCGCTCCAGGCTCCCGTCGTCCGCCGCCTGCGCCCGTGTCAGCCAGCGGTTGGCGTACTCGCTCCGAGGTAGAGCTCTGATCCCCATCGGGCACCCACCGTCGCGGGAAACGGTTCGACGCGGACGTAAGCCCCCTCGTGAGGCGCGTCCACCATCATCGCCTGGCCATTCTGGATACCAAGGAAGATGCCGACATGGGTGACCTTGGCTGGTCCGCCACCGAAGAACACCAGGTCCCCCGGCAGCAGGGGCCTATCAGCTGAAACAAGCGGGCCGGCGTTGTACTGGCCCTGGGCCGTACGAGGGATCTGGGMACCCGCGGCGGCATAGGCGGCAGCCGTCAGACCACTGCAGTCGAACCCGGGCTCGCCATTACCACCCCAGACGTAGGGCTTACCGATCTGCCCGCAAGCGAACTGAACGGCAGTCAGCGCGACGCTACTGAAATGATCTATCCCGGACTGAAACGATGACTGAAATGTAGCGCACGCTACTGAAGCGTTCGGGTTCGGTTCAGAGTACTGGGTGGCCTGGGTGAGGACCTGAGCGACGTAGGAATCGTCATGGTTATACGCCCACAGCGCCCCGGTCAGGTCGGTGGCGACGTGGTTGTCGCACAGGTAGGCCGCGGCGGCGTAGACGGCGTCCTGGGGGTTGTGGAGCGACGGCGGGTCCGCGCCGCCCGCTGGTAGCTGGTGGTGGGCGACGACCTCGGCGAAGGTCGGGGCGAGGAACTGCATGGGACCGCCGGCGCCGGCGCTGTTGGTGCCGCTGGCCACGCCCGGCAGCCGACTACGACCGTGATCGGATTCGACCTTGCCGATGGCGGCGATTGTCGTCCAGGACAGGCCGGGGCAGGTCGCGGCGGCCTGCATGTAGAGGTTCGGCGGCGGCACCTGTCATCACGATGAGCAGGACCACGGCGGCGACGGCGGCGGTGAGGTATTTGGTCGTGGTCGCTCACCCCCCGGTACCGCTCGGGGGCATCGGTGTGGGCGGGCGCAGGCCCGGYCGTGCCGAGGTGTCACCAGAGCGGCCGTCGATCGGGTCGGGGGGTCGTAGCCGGGGCCAAGCGGAGGTGAGCTGGTCGAGGGGGAGCCGTCCGCCGCGGGCCGTGGTCAGGGGCAGCCAGCGGGGAAGGGTGGGATCGAGCTGGGCGTCGGCGGGGGCGAGGGTGGCGGCGGTGGTGGCGACCGGGACCATGTCKGGCTGGTCGAGCCCGGCCAGCGCCGTGGCGAGCGTTCGCCGCGCGTTGGTCTCCCGTCCGGCGGTGGGGAACCAGAACAGCACCGGGGTGCTGATCCTGGTCGCCGCCGCGAGCCGGCCGTAGTCGCCGATCTTCAAAGCGAGCCGGCCCAGCTGTTCGGTGGCCCAGTCGAGTTCGAGGAACCATTCGATCTCGCCCCGGGCGGTGCTCCAGCGGCCGTAGGCGTCGGGGCGGACGATGTCGCCGAACGCGCGTAGGCAGCGGGTTTCTGACCACCAGGCGGTCAGGGTGCCKGGTGGGGTGGGGCGGCGGGCGTGGGCGATCAGGGCGGTGAAGAAGCCATTGACGGCGACCGTGTGCGCCAAGCGCAGCGAGTGGGCGACGGCCATCGCACGGGTGTGGCGGTAGCCGGTCTCCTTCAGCTCGATGCTGTCCTCGGCGGCGAGCACACTGGCGCCGGCGATGTCACAGACGTAGTGCGCCGGGGGCTGGCCCTGCCCGACGGGAACCAGGGGCTGGAAGCGGTCGAGGACCCGCCACCGGTAGAGCTCGAGTAGCCGGCGATTCGCGGCCCGTTGGCTGGACCAGCCGACCTCGACGATCTGGTGGGTGGTCAACACCCGGTGCTCGTGGGCCAGCCGGGTGATCCACCGGTCGCGGGGCGAGAGGTGGCGGGCGAGATAGGTGACCAGCGCGGCGTCGGCAACGACCCGGCCGGGGGCCCGGGGCGGGATGCGCAGGGCACGTTGGGGCTGCGGGTAGGCGACCATGAGAACTCCGTGGTGTCAGCTGGCGGATCGGCGGGGGTCGGCCTGTGGCTGCGGGGCCTGTGGGTCCGGCGGCGTCGGTGCAGGGGTGGGTGTGCGGCGGCGCAGCTCGCGGCGGATCTGCGCGGCCCGGCCGGGCACTGGGGCGGGGAGCTTCTCGGTGCGCAGCGTGAAGGCCGGTGCCTCTTCTCCGACGACGACGAGGCGGGTGGCCGCGTGGAAGCGGCCGAGGTTGGCCAGGTCGTGCTCGGACAGGCGGGGCTCGACGTGGCGGACGAGGCGCTTCGCGTCGGCCGGCGACATCGTGAAGTAGATCTTGCTGCGGGCGTTCGCGGCGATGCTCTCTTCAAGGTGCCGTGGCAGCTGGGCGAGGTTCTGGTGCGCCAGGGTGATCCCGAGGCGGTAGCCGCGGGCGGCGGCGAGCATGTCCTCCAGCGCGTACGGCAGCGTGAGGAAGTTGTGGGCCTCGTCCAAGAACAGGCTGGCGTCCGGCCGTTTCCCCTGGGGCATGCGGGCGCGGCGGGTGGTGGCCTGCCAGACCGAGGACACGACGATCGAGCCCATGAGTGCCGCGGTCTCGACCCCGAGGGCGTCTTGCGCGATGCGGACCAGGCACACCCCGCCGTTGTTGAGCACGGCGTCCATGTCCACTGTCGAGGGGCCGGCGGCGATCGCGGCCCGGACGAACGGCCGTAGCAGGAAGCCTCTGAGTTTGTTCATCAGCGGGGCGACGGCGTGCGCCCGCGCCGGTTCGGACAGCGCTTCGTACCACTGCCAGTGGATCGGCGGAATGACCAACCTTCCGGCAGACGAGGGTCGCCGTCGTGCATGATCCGGCCGACATCGGTGCTGGCTTTTCGGACGGCAACGGACTCGACCAAAGCGAAGACCCGCTCGAGGCCCACGGCGGCGATGATCCGCCCGACTCTGCCCTCGCAGACAGTCCAGCAGTCCTAGGTCGGCTTGCAACCGACGCAGACCGTGCGAGCCGAGTCGCGGCGAAGCGCGCGGCCTCTCCGAAAAAAATCAGGCACGAGTCCGCATCCGGACTCATTCCCAGTCCGACAACGGACCGAACAACAGATGCCTTTCCGGGCCCAGACCGGCCTTTCATATGCGCCAGATCAAGTTCCGGAGCCGACGATTTTCCCTGCACCTCCGGGCAATCGCCACACCTCGGCCGCGGTACTATTTCCACGCACGGCCCGGGTACCGCACCATGCCCTCCCGGCACTTCCTGCGCCGCTAGTCCGATCATCCCGACGGCCGCGCCGGTAACCGACGCACAACTCGCCCCGGCCCCGCGGTCCAAAAGGTCCAACAGCCGTTCCTCAGCCACATCCGTTCAGGTGATCGTTCCAAAGCAGTCAGCGGACGTGGCAGCGAACGTGGCGATGGCATTGCTGCGACTGATCCAACGGGTCATGGACCGACGCACAGGGGAGGCACCGACGGTGCCCGAGGAGATCTCGACGCCGCCCGAGTAGGCAGAAGGGAAACTCGCATGACGATCCGGTTCGCGTTCTACGGCCGCGTCTCGACCGAAGACCAGCAGGACCCGGAGGCATCCCGGGAATGGCAGCTGACCCGCGCGCGGGCGCTGACCGCGAGCCACGGTGCGATCGTCGCCGAGTACTTCGACATCGGCCACTCCCGGGCGCTCCCATGGAAGCGCCGCCCACAGTCGAACCTGCTCCTTCAGGAGCTACGCGACCCCGGGCGGGGCTTCGACGCGGTTGTCATCGGAGAGCCGCACCGGGCGTTCTACGGCAACCAGTTCAGCCTGATCTTCCCCGTGTTCACCCACTACCGCGTTGCTCTGTGGGTACCCGAGGTCGGCGGACCGATCGACCCGGACAGCGAAGCCCACGACCTGATCATGTCCGTCTTCGGCGGGATGTCCAAGGGCGAACGCCAACGCGTCAAGATCCGCGTGCGCACGGCCATGGAAACTCAGGCCCGCGTCGAGGGTCGGTTCCTCGGTGGCCGTCCGCCCTACGGCTACCAGCTCGCCGACGCCGGTCCGCACCCCAACCCAGGCAAGGCCGCCGATGGCAAGCGCCTTCATGCTCTGGAGAAGGACCCTGTCACCGCACCGGTAGTCGAGCGGATCTTCGCCCTGTTCCTCGACGRCATGGGCTTCTTCCTGATCGCGCAGACCCTGACCGACGAAGGCATCCCCTCACCATCTGCCTACGACCGGACCCGCAACCCCCATCGTGACGGCGTTGCTTGGTCCAAGAGTGCCGTGCAGGCGATCTTGGCCAACCGTCGATACACCGGCCACCAGGTGTGGAACAAGCAGCGCAAGCATGAGGAGCTACTCGACGTCGAGGACGTCGCCCTCGGCTACGAGACCAAGCTGAAGTGGAACGAGAAGGACAAGTGGGTCTGGTCGGAGCGCCCCGCGCACCCGGCAATCATCGACGAGAGCACCTTCCTCGCCACCCAACAGCGCCTCAGCACCCGCGGCCCGGCCTCAGGACGCATCGGTACGCCGCGAACACAGCATCCCTACGCGCTTCGAAGCCTGCTGTTCCACAAGCAGTGCGGCCGGCGCATGCAGGGCAACTGGAACCACGGCCATGCCCACTACCGATGCCGCTACCCCGAGGAGTACGCCCTCGCCAACCACGTCGACCATCCTCTAGCCGTCTACGTCCGCGAGGACGCCGTCCTCCCCGCGCTTGACGCCTGGCTCGCCACCGCGTTCGACCCCGACCACATCGAAGCAACGCTCACCGCGCTGGAACGGGCACAGCCCGACGACTCCCCCGCCGCGGACCCGCTGCGACAGACCATCGTCACCTGCGACCGCAAGCTCGCTCGACACCGCGCCGCCCTCGAAGCCGGCGCAGATCCGGCCATCGTCACCGGCTGGATCGCCGAGGTCCAAGCCGAACGCGCAGACGCCGTCGCGGCCCTCGAACGCCGAGGCGACCGCCACCCAAACCGGGCGAGGCTCACCCGCCTCCAGATCAAGGCGCTCGTGGACGGGTTCGGTGGGCTGCTCGCGATCCTGAAGGAGGCCGACCCGGCCGACAAGGCGGAGGTCTACCGCGAACTCGGCCTAAAATTGACGTACGACCACGAGACGGAGACGATCATGGCCGAAGCCAGACCAAGATCATCCGTGTGCGCAGTGTCTGTGTCCGAGGACGGACTCGACCCATTCCTACATGATCGGTCTACGTGAGGTCTTCGACCTCGCGCTCCTCGCCGGAGGGAACGGGGCATACCGATGACCCGCACCCCTATGACGGCTGCCTCAACCCGGCCTTGAGATCGCTCCTGCTCCTGACCCGCGCGTGTGGCGGTGCGCCAATGGCTGTCCGCTGGTGCTTCGCTACGTTCCCTGTATGAGCTACGACATCATCTTCCTGCGACGGGAGCCTGGCCAGTCGTGGGAAGACGCGATCAACGCGCTCGAGGGCCAGGACGACGCACCCGCAGACCCTGMACACCCGCCGAACTGGGATCAGGTGGTCGCGGGAGTACGCACGCTGCTCGGCGAGGTGTCAGTCCGAGAGAGTCCCCAGGCATGGGAGATCCACCATGAGCCGACCGCCATCCAGGTGAGCTGCTTCTCCGGCGAGTGGTCCATCACAGTGCCRTACTGGAGCGAGGGACACACCGCCAGGAAGATCGCCGAAGACCTGCGCGGTCTCGCCGCCATCGTCCACGCCTCGACTGGACTCGACGCATACGACCMGCAGGTCGGCGAGGCCGTCCTGTCCGATGTCTGGGCGCCGGCGCGGGCCGCCTCCGTCTTCGACCAGGTCGCCGAAAGCTTCAACACGCGAGGCATCACCCGCGGTTGAGGTCGTCGCCACCGCCCGGCTCCGGCATGTGCGAAAGGCGTGGCCTCGCTTGCCGAGGCCCGTCCAAGCGGACCGGCTCCAGACAGGTCTGGCCGTGCCGATGCGTAGGAAGGATTCCGGTGCCGCCAGGACTGATCTTTGTGTTGCACTCGATCGGAGTCGCCTCTGATCCAGACGAGTACCAGGAAACCGAGAGAGGGCTGGGCGGATCCTTCCGGCAGCTGTCAGAGCTACGGAGCGACCCGGACATCGAGCGCGACGTGTCGGAACTCGCCGGGCCGCAGCTCGGGACGTGGCTGGCAAGCCTTCCGGTAGGCCGGGACGTCGACGTGCGAGTCGCCTGGCCCGTCGACCGGATCGGCGCACGGATGACGTGGTCGACCTTCGTCGACCACGTGTCGGACCTCTGGTACCCGTCGATGGACGACGTCGTGATCCTCATCGAGGCGAACCGACTCCTCGTGCTCGACCACGAGGAGCGCATCACCCTGTCGCACCTGACCTCTCCGCCCCACAGCTCAGAAACCACGGCCGCCCCGGAGGCGGCGCCATGAGATGCCCAGTGTGCGCGTACACACCCTCAAGGTCGACCGCCGCGACGGAAGCCCTCCCCCAGCCCCGCCAAGGCGCAAAGCCCAACAGCCGTCCGATCACACGCGCCTAACAGCCATCAGCACGAACAACCTCATCCGCCACACAAAACCGCAGGTCAAGCAACCAGCAGCCAGTTGCGCGCAACACATTCAGAACCTATCTAGCCGCCCGATTACAAGACGGCCATTCCCGTGTTTCCTGCTACCGTCCAGTATCAGGAAATGCCGATTGGTCCACGTCGCGGCCACGATAGGTGTTGTGGCGGGTTTCCTGATGCCGGRAAATGCCGCGCCGTCCGTACGCACAATGAGCACACGTCGGCCACCGATGACCGTGATGCCCTACAGTCACGGCCGGTGATGGCGCGTCGTCAACTGCCGATCCGGACGGACTGGATCCGGCTACCTGGGGTGACGCTGCGCAGGTAGCCGGTGTGGGGGCTCGGAGGCCACGGCATGATCGGATGATGGCTCGCAGCCGTCCTCGTCCGCCGGTCCCGGTCTCGGAGTTCACCGGCTTCCGGTTCCCTCCCAAGGTGATCGTTCTGGGAGTTCGCTGGTACCTGCGATTTGCACTGTCGTACCGGGATGCCGAGGAGCTGCTGGCCGAACACGGCATCGAAGTTGATCACGTGACTGTGTACAGGTAGGTGCAGCCCTTCACGCCGCTGCTGGTCGACGCGGCCCGACCGTGCCGGCACCGCCCGGCCGACAGGTGRCACGTCGACGAAACCTACATCAAGATCGCCGGCAGATGGCGGTACCTGTATCGGGCCATCGACCAGCACGGCCAAGTCATCGACGTGCTCGCCAGCGAACGGCGCGACCAGCTCGCGGCCCGCCGGTTCTTCCAACGAGCGCTCATCCACGGCCGCCAACCAACCGAGGTCACCACAGACAAAGCGCCCGTCTACCCGCGGGTCCTCGACGAACTGCTGCCCGAGGCATGCCATGTCGACGCGCGGTGGGAGAACAACCGGATCGAGCCCGACCGCAGCCGACTCAAGGCCCGGCTACGGCCGATGCGCGGGCTCAAACGGCTGCGCTCGGCCCAGACAGTCAGCACCGGACACRCCTTGATCCAGAACATCCGCCGCGGTCACTACGAACTCGCCGTCGACACCGATCCACGACTGCGGCTGTCGGTCGCGTTCACCGAGCTCGCCGCATCGGTCTGATCCTCAAGCCTGCCAGGCCTCCGCGCGCACCCCGGCCCTCCGAATGCAACAGGCAGCGTTGAAGACGTCCGACGTCGTCGCTGCACGTGCCATGGCCGAATTATATGCCGATATCGGCATGCTTCAAGGGCGGTGGCTGGCCCTGAGCCGGCCCTGGCCTGACGAGTCGAGGACGGGCCCTCGCGCCGGCCGTCGCGCGCGGGCGGCTGCGAAGTTTTGCTTTCGGCCCGCGATGACGGGGTGGGATCGTCGAGGGCGACCGCCGGCCCGGCGGGGACCGACGACGCAGGACGCGATGACGGCGGACGACGGCCTGGCAGCGGGGGGAATCGGATGGGGTCCGACTGGTCCGGCCGGCCTGACATCGTCTGGGTGACGGCGCTGCGCGCCCTCGACGAGCAGCACCGGACCACGTCGCTGGTGCGGCTTGGCCTCCTCGCCGTCATGTGGGGGGCGGTCGCGACGCTGCCCGCCCACGAGATTCCCCGGGGCGCCGGTCAGCTGGCGATGGTGACGGTCGGCTGTGCGCTGTCCTGCGTGCACGCCCGGCCTGCGTTGATGGACGCGGTCGAACGGCTGCAGGGCGCCGGGCAGCTCGCGGACCATCTCGTCGGTACCCGCGGACGGGCGACGTTCGACGTGCCCGGCCTGTTGGAGGCGTTCGGGGTGGTGGCGGCGGGGCTGCTGTTCGCCGGCCCGTGGCCGGTCACCGGGTTGTCCGTCGCTGTGCGGTCGGCTGCGATCCTCGCGGCGGTGGCGTTCGCCTGGTTGGTCGGCTTGAACTCGCTGATCGACGCCGGCTGGTACGCGCCGTACGCCCCGGTCGTCATCGGGTCGGACCGGAGCGATCAGCCCGCGCCCCGGGTGCTGCTGTTGTTCCGCCGGCTGGGCGTGCTGCTGCTGGCCAGTCTGGTCGCGCTCATCGTCGCCGTTCCCTGGTCGCCGGAGGTGAGCGAGGTCCCCGTCGCGCTGCGCGTGGCGGCCGTCGGCAGCGTGCTCGCCCTGGAGATCGTGCGGATCTGCTTTGAGCAGCTGCTCGCCGCCACGGTTGCCACCGTGCGCGACGCCGAGGACATCGTGCGCAAAGGTGCCGCACAGGACCTCCACAGCCTCACCAAGAACGCGGTGCGCCTGGTCGCGCAGGCGGTCGAGGAGGCGGAACCGAACCCTGCCGAGCTCCGTGCGCGCGTCCGCGACCTGCTCGTCGTGGTCGAGGAAAACCGGCTGGAGATGCTGACCGGCGACGGCGCGGCCCGGGTCCAGGACGTGGCCGCGCTGTGGCAGGCGGTCGTCCGGGTCCTGCCCGAGGCGCGCCGCCACCGCTGCCGCCTGGTCGAGGGCGGGAGCATCGTGCTGAGCTCGACCGACTACCAGCTGGCCCGGCGTGCCCTGGCCGACCTGGTGATGAACGCGTTGAACGCGGGCGCGAGCCGGGTGGAGGTGCGCCTCGCGGTCGGCGCCATGGCGGCGGATGACCGGTTCGCGCGGTTCGAACTCGACGTGACCGACGACGGCCCGGGCATGCCGCCGGACGCTTTGGACGACCCGGCCGGCAGCCTCCGGCTGCTYGACTGGGAGCTGCACCGCTACGGCGGCGCCATCAGTTTCGAGCCGGCGCCGGATCGGGGCGCGACGGTACACGTCCGCTGGCGGTCCCCGCGGGGGAACCGCGATGGGACAGACGAACCTCGCTGCGCTGCGGATGGCTGCCAGCGACCCGGGCGCGCGGCTGACCCGACGCCCGATCGGGTTGGGGAGGGCCGATGACGATACGGGTGCTGGTCGTGGACGACTATCTGGGCGCCGAAACAGCCGTTGCGCGGGCGCTTGTCGACGCCCCCGACGTGGAGGTGCGCGGCGTGCGCAATCCACGGGATCTGGCGGATCTGCTGGCTGTGGACTGGGACTTCCAGCTCGCGTTCGTCGACCTGCATTACGGGCGGGGAGTGCGGGAGAGCGGGCTGGCCGCCCTGGACAGCCTCGCCCAGCGGGAGATCCCCTGCGTCGTCCAGACGGCGGACGGCGAGGACAACCGACTGTTGTTCTTGCTAGCCGTGTTCAAGTTCTTCCCGGACACCTGGACCCTGGCTCCGAAGTCCGCGGGCCATGAGCCGGTCCGGCGCGCCATCGCGGCGCTGCGGGCCGGTTACCGACCCGACGACGGGGCCGCCCGCCGGTACAAGAAGGCGGCGCCGCTGCTGGACCGGCTCATCACGCGCCCGAGCGATCTGCTGATCTGGCGCGCGCTGCTGAACAACTTCCGGGAACCACAGGTCGCGCAGGCCGCCCACGTCTCCAAACGAGTCGTCTCACAGTTCACCGCCGACCGTCGGCCGGTCGTCGCGCAGCTCGAGGCCGACCTGCTCGACCGGCGCGCCGATCCGGCGGCCGACGCGGACGAACGCGGTGCCAACCTGCTCGAGGTTTCCGCGTTCGCCCGGCTACACGCCGACTTCTTCAGCGCTCCTGACGTGGAACGGCTGTTCAGTCGGGCCCGCACGGCCGGATGAGCGACGACGAAGGCGGCTGGTTGCCCTGCCTCGGCCTCGCCCTGAGCCACGGCCCCCTTGTCGCCTTCGCCGTGTGCCTGGCTGTCAGCCCGGTCGTCCATGCGCTGATCGCCCGGATCCTGGAACGTCGCTGGCTCTCGCCGCGCGGCGAGTTCGTCGCGCTTCTCTACGGGGATCCGCTGCTCGCGGTGGCCGCGGGCTTTGGCGTCGTGCTGTGCCCGGACGGCCCGTCGGCGTCGGTCCGTGCCGTGGTGCGCGGCGCACCCGCGTGGGCCATGGTCGCGGCCTGGCTCGCCTTCGGGCTCTGGCAGTGGTGGGCGGAGGTGCACTCACGGCTGTACGTGCCCGCGCAGGCCGTGGCGCCTACGAAGATCTGGCACCAACTTGTCGTCTACCCGGTGCTGGGTTATCTCGTCGTCGCTGCGACGGTCGCCGGGCTGGCTTCGCCCGGCCTGTCCGTCGCCCGGGTGCTCGCCCGGATCACGATCGTGGCCTGCGTGGCTGCCTGGACGGTCGCGAACGTCTACGACCGCCGGCACACCAAGCTCGGCCACCCGCCCTACGACTGGCGCCGGCTGCGGCCTACTCCACCGCCTTGGCCTCGGTCTTCCCGCTCGCTGCGCGTCGGCGTCCACCCGGCCGACTGACCCCGTCCGTCGGCCACGCGTTGCCATCCAGGTGATGGCCATCCCACCGTGACCGTCGCCGCTTGACCGTCGCCGGCCGGCGCCGCGAGAGCCGGCTGCGAAGTTTCGCGGGCGGCGGCGCGCAGAATGGCATATCGCCGCGCGTTCTGGGCCGCCAGGCGTGACGGAAGTACGCGCCGCGGGGCGCGCATCTGATCGCTGTTTCGTCTCCAAATCCGCCGCATTCTGGATTCAGGCGCAATTCCGCAGGAAGCCAAGGAATTCAGAAAGAAGGCGGGGACGGAACCATGGAGACGCTGCAACAGGACGACCCGCAGCGGCTGGGAACGTACGAAATCGTCGGGCGGCTGGGTGCCGGGGGGATGGGGCAGGTCTTCCTGGCCAGGTCCCGATCGGGCCGGGCGGTGGCGATCAAAGTCATCCGGCCGGAGTTCGCGGGTGACCCCGAATTCCGGGGCCGCTTCGCGCGGGAGGTGGCGGCGGCGCGCGCCGTGAGCGGCGTGTTCACCGCCGCGGTCGTCGATGCCGATCCGCTCGGCCAGCGGCCGTGGCTGGCCACCGAGTACGTCCGCGGCCCGTCACTGCTCGCGGCGGTGACCCGCCACGGCCCGCTGCCGGCCGCCTCAGCCGCCGCCCTCGGTGCCGGCGTGGTCGAGGCGCTTGCCGCGGTGCACCAGGCAGGTCTGGTGCACCGCGACCTCAAACCGTCCAACATTCTGCTCGCCGCCGAGGGCCCGAAGGTCATCGACTTCGGGATCGCCCGATCGATGGAGGCCAACGCGGCGACGCGCACCGCCGGCATCATCGGCACGCCGGCATTCATGGCGCCCGAGCAGGCGGGCGGCCCCCCGGAACCGAGCCCGGCGAAGCCCCTGAGCCGCGCGGAGTGGTCTCCGACCGTGGCCATCGCACCCGACGTCACGCCCGCAGCGGATGTCTTCGCGTTCGGCGGAGTCCTGACGTTCGCGACTACCGGATATGGCCCGTTCGGCCACGGCTCTGTGCCCGAACTGCTGATGCGCGTCGTGTACGGCCAGCCGGATATCGGGCATGTCCCGCAGAGTCTGCGCGACATCGTCTACGACTGCCTGGACAAGGATCCAACCCGACGGCCGACGCTCGACCAGATCCTGGACCGGCTGACCGACGCCGTACCGAACGTGCCGGACCTGCATCACCCTGGCTGGCTGCCGCCGACCCTGACTCAGGTCATTCTCGCGACGCCGTCCGTCCCGCCCGACACCTTCCGGTCCGCCGCCACCCCGGCGGGCGGCGTCTCCTGGCCGCCGCACCCGACGGGCCAGCGAGCGTCGGCCAGTCAATCGCAGGCCAACGTGGCGGCGGGAGGATCAAGCATTCCAGGCGTCGCCGCCGACCCTGCGGCGAACGGCCGGCCGACGGGCACCGACTGGCGGAGCGATCCGGCGGTACCGCACTGGATGGAGGCCAGAGACGGTCCGGGGCCGTTCACCGGCACCGGCACCGACGCCGGCGGGAATGCGTTCAGCCGAGCGACGAACCCGCCGCCATTCGACTCGTCGGTAGCATCGAGCCGCGCACGCCGAACGGCGCGGCGCTCGGTCGGTGCCGCGGTCGCGGTCGGCGCGCTGCTCGCGACGGGCCTCACGCTGGGACAAGGCTGCGCCGGTCCCACGCCTCCCGACCCTCCCGTGCTCTCCTCGCCTCCCTCGACGACTCCGCCTTCCTCAACGACTCCGCCTTCCTCGCCGCCGCCAACCGCTGACAGCGACTTCTCTTTCAACTACGGTTCCTCCGCCCCGTACAGCTGCAACCCGAAGCCGAGGTCCCTGTGGGACAGCGATACGGCGCCGACCACGATCACCTTTGTCAACAACCGGTCCGAGCAGATACAGATCTTCGAGCACGACCAGTACGGGAACCGGCTGACGCTCCAATACAGCACGCTGCCGCCCGGCAAGCAGACCACGATCAGCACCTACACCACGTACGCGTACGAGGTCGCCGACGACGCGCTGCGCTGCCAGGAGGTGTTCGTCCCCGCATATGGCGGGAGCACCGTCGTCGTCCGCTGACCGGCATCGATGGAGCATGCCTACGCTCGCTCACTATGACTGCCGATCCGCGTCCGGGGACACRCGCAACGGTCATCGTCGAAGCCGACCAGCCGTCATCCTCACGAACAGTCTCCACGGAAACCACATGGCCTTCTACCGGCGCATTCCGCGAAACCGCTGCTGCGGGCCGCAGGACCATGCATGCCCGCTGGGGCCCGGCGCGTCGGGCCGGAACCACCGTTCGTGCGRCTCTGTCTCACTTTCGGCTCTGGCGCACATTCGGTGGTGACGCACAGTGATTGTGAGACGCAACATCGCCCACGCCGACTTCGTCCTCGTTTGCGGCTTTCCAAGGCCGCGCGGCGGCGACATCCCGACCTCGCGCACGATTGTGACGCCGAGGACGACCAGCTCGCCGTGTATCCGCCGATAGCCCCAGCCGGTGTTCTCGCGGGCCAGGCGCAGCACCAGGGCGCGGATCGAGCGCACGGTGCGAGGCCGTCCGCGCCGCTGGGGGCGGGAGATGGCGGCGTGGTGGCGGGCGATCAGGTTGCGATGCCAGCGAAGGACGGTCTCCGGACGCGCCAGCAGGTGCAGGCCGCGCAGCGTTGGCCGGGGCAACGCGTGCAGGAGTGCCGCCAGCAGCGCACGGTCGGTGGGCTGGAACCGGATCCGCTGGCCGTCGAGCTGGCGCTGCAGCACGGCGATCTGGTGCCGCAATGTGAGGATTTCGACATCCTTGTCACGATCACTGCGAGGCAGCAGGCGCAGCAGCGCGAACACGTTCGTGACACCGAGGTAGGTCAGTCGAAGCACCACGAAGCGGGATCCTCCCGCAGTCACCGCCCCCGACGGGCACCAGGCACCGGGAGGGCCCAGGATCGGCCGCGACCGTCCCGATCAGCCCGGATATACTTTTCGGCAAGTACAGGGCCAGCACCGCGGCCGCATGGTTCCACAGCCGGTCAGGCTCGGCGGTCCGCAAGGCCTGATGAGCCAAATTGGCGAGGACGCTCTGGTCGAAACGGGCCTGCTCACGATCGGTCACATCGGTACTGATCGATGCCACCTGGCTGACCTCGCCACAAGGATCGAAGATCGGCCTGATGTGTAACTCGTAGTGCCGCCCGAAGGCCTCATGGATGTCGCAGCCCGGTTCCCCGTCCATCGCTCGCCGTATCAGCTCCAGCGCCCGCGGCACGTAGGCGAACACCTCGAATATCGACGACTGCTCGGCGGCCTTCAGGTCATCGATCAGGTCGGGGACGCTCATCACCTGACGTCGACACCTGACGTCGACCCGCCTTCGTACAGTTCGGGCATGCCGTGCACCCAGAGTGCGAGGAGGGTCCGGCTGTCCGATGCCGGGACAGGGCCATCCCCGGCAAACCCGTCCAGCGCCKCGGGTCGGCTACAGGGTCGCGACGTCGGTCCGACGACGGTCCGGCTTGAACGGCAGCGTGGTGACCGTCGCTCGGATCTCCCGCTGGGGCGTTCCAGGTCGGCCCCAGACGACTACGACGTCCGCGCCGGCGACCGCGCGGTCACGGTCGATCACACAGAGCGAGATCATGGCCCGAAGGTTAGAACTCAGGCACCGGCCGGTCGAGACACCGACAGGGTTGCCACAGACCAGGACCTGATCGAAACTGGGGCCAAGACGGCGAGGAATGTCCATCTGTTCCGGGATGTCGCCGCCGTGTAGCAGCGACGCAAACACTTCGCCGACGTCATCCGCGTTCCACACGAGGCCAACGAGCAGTCGGGCCGGCCCTCCGATCTCAGCCTGCGAGACCAGCGCCTCCCGACCAAGGAAATCGTGATCTGAGATCTTTCCCGAGGTGCCCCAGCCGAGCTCGCCCGGTCTCCGGAAGTAGTCGGTCAACCCATTCTTGGGAACGAAGCTCCCACCCATCACTCCACGCCTGAACTGTCGCGGAGCTCCGGGCGTCACGATCGCCGCCGGCAGGTAGTCCAAGCCATTCGTCGCGATTCCCGCCTCGATGTGCTGCACAGGCTGTGAGCGGAATCCGAGCTGACGGATTCCGAAATCCTCACCAGCAGCCAGGATGGTCGACCAGATCCCGCTCGCGGCGTTCGCGGATCCATGCACCTCGTACCCGAGTTCTCCCGAGATTCCGGTCCGCAGGACGTGCACCGGAATCTGGCCGATCTTGGCGGGCCGGCTTCGGTTGAAATTGACGTCGCGAAGGCTTTCCCCGGTCGCCTTCTCGAGCACAGCCAGGGACGTGGGTCCCTGTACTCCGAAGATAAATCTGTCCGGGCTGATGTCCGACAGCTCCGCGTCCCAGCTTCCGCGACTGAACTGCCACTGCGCCCAGTCACAGCTTCCCGCGGTGTAGACGAACTCCTCTGGACCAAGCCTGCACAGGACGCCCTCGGAGGCCACCCAGCCGTTCTCGTCGAGCTGGACATGATGTTTGACCTGCCCGGTCTCGAACCGGGACAGGTCGTTCATGCCAATCCGGCTGAGGAATTCCAGTGCCCGCGGGCCCCGTAGGTGCAGTTTGCTGAGAGACGTCCAGTCGCCGATGTAGCAGGACTCGACGTGGGCAACGCTTTCCTCGACCCAGTTCGTGTACTCCAGCGGAAGTAATATCTGCGCGAAGCGCCCGAAAGTTCCCTTTAAGTTCGCTTCGTCCTGGATTGCGGCCGCCGGGCTGAACAGAGCCGGGCGCTCCATGATGAACGAGGCCTCGGGAAGGTCAAGCAGTTTCTTGTAGTCCTGGCGCTGTCGCGACAGCACGTCCATCGCATACCTCACAATATTCATCGAGACATCAAAAGAGACCTAGACTCCGACCCAGGTCGTCCGTACTCCTGCGATGCGGCGCCGAAAGGGTGGATCTAGCGTCCAGATTTCCGCGGGTGCCTGCCACCAGTCCCACCACAGAGCTGCACCGGACCGTTCCGACCTAGGGCGCTCCGGAGGGGCTCCCTGCTCAGATCCGCCTTTGGGCATCTCCATCGATGCTGCGCAACGGGGTTCCACGAGGATCGCCAGTCTATGACACCTCTACCCCGCGGAAGCGACGCCGGATGCAACCTTTGATTCTCGATCCGGCGCGACACCCAGACGGTGACCTCTTGACGTTCGTCCGACGATCTGGGAAACCCTAGGACCGGTCGAAGGTCGCGATGCCAACCTGCGCGCAGCTCGAGCTGACCAACCTGGCCACCGACCAGCGTGCGTGATCATTCACGCTTCGACCCCACGGGTTTTCGGGTCAGGTCGCCATGTCGGCTGGTAGGTGCAGGGCGTGGAGGGCGGTGAGGGCGTCGACAGATTGCTGGACGTCGTRCACGCGGACGGCCCACGCGCCGGCCATCGCCGCCCAGACGTCGACGGCCAATGAGGCGGCTGCCCGCCCCGGTATAGGCCGCGGGACTCCGTCCGGACCAGCGAGTAGCTGGCCGAGGAACGACTTGCGTGAGGCGCCGACAAGGACCGGCAGACCGAACGCGACCAACCGGTTCAGGCCAGCGAGCAGCGACCAGTCGTGCTCGCTTCGTTTGGCGAAACCGAGCCCGGGGTCAAGCACGAGTTGGCCGGGATCGACACCCGCGGCGACGACGGCGTCCACCCGTCGGCGCAGTTCGGTGAGGACCTCGGTGGTGACATCGCCGTACTCGGCCGCGGCGTACATCCGCCGGCTGTGGGCCCGCCAGTGGGTGAGTACCCACGGAACGCCGGCGTCCGCAAGCAGATCGACCATGCCGGCGTCGGCGAGCCCGCCGCTGACGTCATTGACCAGCACCGCGCCGGCGGCGAGCGCGGCCGCGGCGACCTCGGCCCGGGTGGTGTCGACGCTGACCTGCACGCCCGCCGCCGCGAGCTCCCTGATCACCGGCATGATCCGCCGGCGTTCCTCCGTGGCGTCGATGCGGGCCGCTCCCGGACGTGTCGATTCGCCGCCGACGTCCACGTAGGCGGCGCCGGCCTCGTGCATGGCCAGACCATGGGCAACGGCGGCTGCCTGGTCGAGGAACCGCCCGCCGTCGGAAAACGAGTCGGGTGTGACGTTCAGGATGCCCATGACCAGGCATTGGCCGGCTCTCGGCACAAAAGCCTGGCCACGGCGGTCGGCAACGTTTCTCGCGCTCTGCACGCTGCTAAGACACCTGCCTCGTTCGCTCTGATGATCTGTCGTGATGCCGTGCTTCCGCGAACTATCCGCTTCGTCGACCGCCGTGTTCACATCGACGCCCGCCGTCCGATGACCAGTCGGGACGGGCCTCCGGTGCCGGTGCGCGAGGGGTTCGGATCGTGCTCGCCCGGCACGGCGGAGGTGACTTGTACGGTGCGGTACGTCATGTCACGAGACCGCCGACGGGCGCAATGCCCGGGATGTCGGCACGACGGTCGGCCTGCATGGCCCTTCGAGTGAGCACCGCCGCCTTGGCGAGGAGTTCGGCCCACTCGGCGGCGGGCCGGGAATCCCAGGTGATGCCTCCGCCGGCGCCGTACACGCCGCAAGCCGTTTGCCGGTCGACCACCGCCGTTCGGATCGCGACGCTGAAACGGGCCCGGAACGGCGCGGACGGCGGTGCGACGAGACCGACCGCTCCGCAGTACACCCCGCGCGGGCCAGTCTCGACATCGCGGATTACCTCCATGCTGCGCCGCTTCGGCGCGCCGGTGACCGAGCCGCACGGGAACAGCGCGCGGAAGATGTCCACGAGGCCGCGATCCGGATGCAGACGGCTAGTGATCTCGGAGGTCAGCTGCCAGACGGTCGGATATCGCTCGAGGGCGAACAACCGCGTGACCTCGACGCTGCCCACGAGGGCGACCTTGGCGAGGTCGTTGCGCAGCAGATCGACGATCATGACGTTTTCGGCGAGCTCCTTGGGGCTCGTCCGCAGCCGTCGCGCCTGATCGCGGTCCTCCGCGGGGGTGCGACCGCGCGCGGCGGTGCCCTTCATGGGTCGCGTCCGGAGGCGGTCCCCGGCCCAGTCGAAGAACAGTTCCGGGCTGGCACTGATGACGACGAACCGGCCGAGGTCGAGGTAGGCGTTGTACGCCGCGAGTTGCGCGCGCGCGAGCCGGGCGTAGAGGAGGTAGGGGTCTGCGTCGACGGCGGCGCGTAGCCGGTCGGTGACGTTGCACTGGTACGTCTCTCCCGCCGCGATGTGCTCGCGTACACGGGCGACGACGCGGGCGTGATCGTCGGCGGTCCAGTCCGGCGTCCACCGCGCGGGGCCCTGGGCCGCCGACGGCGKGGGAACCGGCGGGACCTCGGTCGGATCGCCGCACAGGCCGAACCAGATCAGCGGCGGGTCATCGGCCGACGCCGGCGCCACGGCCAGCCCCTGGTCGAATCCCGGCGCTGCCTCGTAGGAGACGTATCCGAACGCCCAGGCACCCGCGGCGGTGGCGCGCTCTACCTCGGCCAGCACGGAGACTACCTCGTCTGGGCGCTCGGCCGTGAGTACCTGGTGCGGCGGCGGGAAGGCAAGGGCACGGCCCGCGACAAGGTCGTCGAAGCGAGCCCAGAGGTGCGGGATCGTCATGGGGTTTCTCTGTGGGAAGGGCGGCGCCGTGTTCTGGCTTGTGCGCCGCGCGACTCTGCTCTGGTGGTTCCGCTGGCTCTGACCGCCAGTGCGGCGCTGGGTGGCGGCCGACGTGCCTAYGGCTGTGGCTGCGTCCATTGAGCGGCGCGCAGCGTGTTGACCATGAGCATGGCGATCGTCATGGGTCCGACGCCGCCGGGCACCGGGGTGACGCGGTCGGCGATACCCTCGAGCTCCGCGGTGCGCACGTCGCCGGTCAGCCCGGTCCTCGTGCGGTGGATACCGACGTCGATGACGATGGCGCCGGGTTTGACGTGCTCGGCGCCGATCAGGCCGCGCACGCCGGTCGCCACGACCAGGATGTCCGCGAGTCGGGTCACCGCTGGCAGGTCCGAGGTCGGCCGGTGCGCGATGGTCACCGTGGCGTCGCGCTGCAGCAGCATCTCGGCCATGGGGTGGCCGACCAGCGCGGATCGGCCGACGACGACCGCGTGTCTTCCGGCGATCTTGATGCCATCGGCGTCCAGGAGCTCGATCACGCCGCTGGGCGTGCAGGGGCGCAGCCCGAACAGGCCGCGTGCGAGCAGGCCAGCGCTTTCGGTGGTGAGGCCGTCGACGTCTTTGGCCGCCGGGATCCGGTCGATGAGTGGGGCTGGGTCGAGGTGGGGAGGCAGCGGCAGTTGCAGCAGGATGCCGGAGACGGACGGGTCGGCGACCAGTTCGTCGATGACCGCGGCGACCTGCGTCTGGGTGGCGTCGGCTGGCAGGGAGCGGTGCAGGTCGCGCATGCCGGCCTCGCGGACGGCGCGGCGCTTGCTCGCGATGTAGACGGCGCTGGCCGGGTCGTCGCCGACGAGGATCGTGGCCAGGCCCGGAGCGGTGTCTGGCCCGGGGTAGGCGGCCGCGACGTCGGCAGCGACCTGAGCGCGAACCCGCCGCGCAATCGCCGTGCCGTCGATCTTCATGGTCATGAATCGGCTCCCGAGGCTGTCAGGCGAAGACGATGGTGCGGTTGGCGTGGCGGATGACACGGTCCTCGCTGTGCCAGCGCACGGCGCGGGACAGTACGAGCCGTTCGACGTCGGCGCCGCGGCGCTGCAGGTCGGCGACGGTGTCGGCGTGGGTGACCCGGACGACGTCCTGCTCGATGATCGGGCCCTCGTCGAGGTCCTCGGTGACGTAGTGCGCGGTGGCGCCGACGAGCTTCACACCGCGTTCTTTTGCCTTGGCGTACGGGCCGGCGCCGATGAAGGCCGGGAGGAAGGAATGGTGGATGTTGATGATGGGCACTCCGACCCGCGTGATGAGGTCGCCGGAGAGGATCTGCATGTAGCGGGCCAGCACGACGAAGTCCACGTTGCCGCGGAGCAGGCGGAGGTGCTCGGCCTCGGCGGCGGACTTGTCCGGGCCGGCCGACGGTACGAAGAAGAACGGGATGCCGAAGGCGCGCACCTCGTCGGCGACGTCGGTGTGGTTGGAGATGACCATGGACACGGTGATCGGGAGTTCGCCGCCGCGGTGCCGCCAGAGCAGGTCGAGCAGGCAGTGGTCGGCCTTGGAAACGAATATGGCGACGCGCTGGGGAATCGACGTGTCTCGCAGCGTGTAATGCAGCTCGAAGCCTTTGGTGAACTGCGCCCGCAGGTCTTTCTCGATCTGGGGCAGTATCGCCTTGAGCCGGTCGGAACTGAAGACCGTACGCTGGAAGAACGACCCACCCTGCGGATCGTCAGAGTACTGGTCCAACGACACGATGTTCGCCCCGTGCTGGCTGAGCACCGAGCCGACGGCCGCCACGATGCCGGTCCGGTCGCGGCCGTGCACGATCAGCGATGCCTGATTCCTGGTTCTCGTTGTTGGTGACGCCTGCGGCGCGGGAGCTTCCTGGGCGACCGTCACGTCAGCCTTCTTTCCTGAGATGATCGATCCATTCCGACGTGGTCCGCAGCCCCCCGAAGGTGTAGAAGTGCAGCTTGACCTCGCCGTGTCGCCGCGGGTCGTAATCCGTGGCGAGGGTGTGCAGGAAGCGGTCGGGCCCGGCGGTGCCCATGAGGTTGGTCAGCGACAGACCGTATTTCTTCGCGATCGAGGCGCTGGTACCGACGCCGAACCGCGCCGCGTAGCGCAGCAGCCGGCGCACCCCTGCCGGGCCGGGCACACCGATACGGACCGGCGCGTCGACGCCGCGTTCGCGGAGCGCCTCGGTCCAGGTCAGGACCGAGTCGACGTCGAATCCGAACTGCGTGATGACATCACCGGCCAGACCGCGTTCGGCAAGGGACGCGTGCTTGTCCCGCAGGGCAGGCCAGAGGATTCGGTCAGGAATATCGGGGTGGCCTTCGGGATAGCCGGCGACGCTGGCACGGCGGACGCCGTACTGCTCCAGCAGGCCGGACTGGATGACCGACAGCGCGTCGGCGTAGGGTCCATGTGGGACGCTCGGATCACCGCCGACGACGAAGACGTGCTCGCCGGTGCCGTCGGCCTGTAGAGCGGCGAGAAACACCTCCAGCGACGCACGCGACTCCAGGCGGCGGGCTGAGATGTGCGGCACCGGGACAAAGCCGTACGCCTTGACGGCCCTGGCGGCCGCCAGCCGCATCTGTAGATCCTCGTTGCCGAGGAAGGTCACGTTGATGCAGGTGCCCGTCGGGATGGACTCCCGCGCCAGGTCGAGTTCCTCAATGTCCTTGCCGGTCATTTCGAGGGATACGTCGTGCAACAGCGTGGCGAGACGCCCGGCCTGCTCGACGGGTAAGGAAGTCATCGTTCTCCTCGGTTCCAGGGTCCGTTCTGTGCCGGGGGCGAGGCAACAGGCCCCCTTCGCCGCCGCGACGCGGCCGTCACGCTGGGAGGGCTCGCCAGCTGGCCGCGCCGCGGCGGTGAGACGGAGGTCCGCTGCCGGCCGACCGGCAACGGACGACGTCGTGACACTTGCTGACCCGGTCGGCCCGTTTTGTTACTGCTGGATGTGTCGTTACTGGTCGTTGTGGCGGTACTGGGTGCGCGCGTGCTCGTTGTACGGCGCGGGCTGCACGGTGGCCCGGATGCGGGGGAATCCCAGATCAGCGTCGGCCGGTGTCCCCGAGCCGGGATGGTCGCCCCAGACGACCTCCACCCGGGTGCCGGGCGCGGCGTGCGCTTGGTCGACCAGCGACAGCGCGATGATCGATCGGTACGGGTGTGACGACGCGATGTGGTAGGTCGTGCCGACCAGCGCCGAGCTGGCCTCGACACGGTGGCGGGCGTAGCTGAGCACGAAGCCCGGCTCGTCGCCGAGCACGGAGCGAACGTCGTCGTTGTCGAAGACCAGCGTGACCTTCGCCCAGCGAACCGCGTCCTTCGCCTTCTCCAGCGCGTCGCGGCCGATGAAGTCGCGGTCCAGGCGGATCAGCCGGCCGTACCCGAGCTCGTACGGCGTGACGTAGTAATCCTCGATGTCGTCGGAGTAGAAGCTGCCGTGCAGCGGCCGCTGTCCCTCGATCCCGAACAGCGRCAGCCAACGGCGGTAGCCCAGCAGGTCCGGGTCGGTATAGATCGCGGGCGTCGGGGATGGGATCCAGCCGCTCTCCACGGACGCCGTGGTGTAAGCCAGCGCGCCGACATGCACGAGGCCGAACGGCTCGCCGGCCCGCATCAGCGTCTCCTTGACATACGCGCCATCCGCCCAGTCACCGATGAACTCGTAGCCAGGCTGCCCGGCCATGCCGTGCCGCAGGGCACGGAAGTTCCGTCCGCCGAGCGTGACCGCCGTGGCGTGGAAGAACCTGGTCGCGGGCAGCGGCCCGCCGAACGCGCGCTCGACCAGCTGCCGCGCGAGCGGTCCCTGGATCTGGTAACGGAACAGCTTCGGGTCGCCGCCACCGCGGAAGGCCGACGACGGGTCGGTGGTGAAGGTGACGTCGTAGCCACCCTGCTCACCGTGGTAGCGCACCCAGTGCTGGGACGCCGGAATGCCGCTGAGCGTGTACTGCTGCTCGGCCCGGCGCAGCAGGATCCCGTCGGTGACGATGAACCCCTCGTTCGTCACCGGGATGATCTGCTTGGCCTGACCGACCGCGAACGTCTCGTAGTTGTTCGCGCTCACCGCGGCGAGCAGCCTGGTCGCGTCCGGCCCATCGATGACCATGTCGTACATGTGATGCGACAGGTCCGAGATGGCCACCCCGTCATGCCAGGCCGCCTGCTCCTGCCGCCAGCCCACGTACTCGCGCTCGACAACCTCGGGCGTCCAGGGCGCCGCGCCTGGCTTCCACAGCAGGCGTAACGGCGAGCCGGCCTTGTCGATGCCGTCCTGAAGACTTGGAACTGTCATGCCTCTTCCTTATGTCGTCCACTGCATAGGTCCGCGTCTCAAACGAGCTGCGCATCGAGCTTGTTGTGGGTCCGCGCCGCGGCTCTCCGTAGGGCAAGTGGCACACCCTTTGCTTGGACAACCCGAGCACGGCCCTGTCCACGCCCGCTGGAAGCACCATCCATATCGACGCGGAAGCCCACGGCCCTCGCGCCGCCCGAAGCATGCTCGGTTTGCACACGGCGGGCCGCACGCCGCCGCCAGCCCAGGTGGTTGTCCATGAATCGGTGTGAGGTGGCGGACGACACGCAGGTCCCGACGCGGTGGTCAAGCTATACTTCCAGGGTGGATAGTGGGCGCCGGCGAGCGCGGATCCTGCGCGAGGCGGCCGCGCTCTTCATCGCGAACGGGTTTTCCGGAGTCACCATGGATGACGTGCAGACCGCCGTGGGTGGCTCGAAGGCGACGCTGTACAAGTACTTCAGCGACAAGAGCGACCTGTTTCGGTCCGCCGTGGAAATGCTTATCGACGAGCGCAGTCAACCCTTGACCTCCTTTCATCCAAGCGGCGGCGACCCCGTCGAAACACTCAAGGAGTTTGGGCGGCATTTTGCCGCGATCGTGCTCGATTCCGGAGCCATTGCGCTCCATCGTCTCGTGACATCGGAAGCGGAACGGGTCGACGGGCTGGGGCAGATGTTCTTCCAACACGGTCCCGCGGTGGGTAACGCCATCCTCGGCCGTTATCTTGGCACGCTGCGCGACGCGGGCATCATCGAAGTCGCGGACCCGGTGCTGGCGGCATCCCAGCTCTACCAGGCGATGCTGGGCTCGCTGCAGATGCGGCTGCTGATGAATACCGCCGACCGGCCCACCTCGCAGGAGATCGAGTCGAGCATCACCCACGCGGTGAACACGTTCGTCGACGGCACCCGGCTCCGGACACCGCAACCACGGGCCGCGGACGCGACAACGCGGTGATGGGCAGTGCCACGTCCGGCTCATCGCACTCACGACACCCACGCGCGTCGCGGATACCTCAGCTCAGCGCTTGTCGGCGGGAAACGGACGATCCACGACGGTGGCGCGAATCGTGGTCTGCGCGTGCCGCTCCACCGTGGGATTGGCGGAGCCGCCGTTCGGCTCACCCCAGACCAGCTCGACCTGGTCGCCGTAGGTCGCGCCATCCTCGTCGATCATGCAGATCGAAATCCAGCCGCGCACGTTCGACGTGTAGCTGCACAGCGTCGACACCCCGACGAGACGTCCGTCCTTCTCCACCCGGTCGAACTGCGACGCGGAGTAGAACGCGGCTGGCATGTCGATGTACTTGAACCGCTTGTCGGCCGGTTCGTACATGCTGGCGAAGATCCGGGCCACATCGTCGCGCTCCCAGGCGAGCCACGCCTTCCGGCGGTGCGGCTCGCCCTTCCGCCGCTGCAGCGCGTCGCGGCCGATGAAGTCGTGGTCGAACTTCAGGATGTGACCGTAGCCGAGATCCCAAGGTGTGGTGTAGTAGTCCTGCACCTTGTCCGAGGCGAAACTGCCGCCGAGCGAGAGGTTCGCCTCAAAGGTTCTGGCGTTCAGCCACTCCCGGTATGCCTTGAGGTCGTCCCCGGTGTAGACCGCCGGCACGGTGCTGGCGATCCAGCCGGACTCCGTGGCGACCGAGGCGTACGCGCGGGCACCGACCTGGCGGATGCCGAACTGCTCGCCGGCCTCGAGGAGCGTGTCCCGGACACCGTCGATCTCCGCGTACGGTCCGAAGAACTCCAGGCCGGGGAACCCCGACATCCGATGGTTGAGGGCGGTGACCTGGTGGCCGCCGATGGCGAACGTGCCCATCGTGAAGAAGGGGATATCGGGCATGGCGCCGCCGTTGACCTTCTCGAAGATCCGCGCCGCGTTCGGTCCTTGCAGCTGCAGGCGGAACAGCTCCCGGCCATGCGGGTTCTGCGCGGTGCGCTCGTCACGGCGCAAGGTGACGTCGTAGCCGCCGGTCTCGGCGTGGAACTGCACCCAGTTGAGCGCCGGTGGTCGCCCGACGAGCCGGACCAGGTTGTCGGCCAGGCAGAACAGGATACAGTCGCCGATCATGTAGCCGTCGTGGTTGCAGGCGATGAACTGCTTGGCCTTCATCGGGCCGAAGCCCTTGAAGGAGTTGGCGCCTAAATCGGACAGCAGGCGATAGCAGTCGGGGCCGGTGACCCTCAGGTCGGTCATGTGGTGYGACAGGTCCATCAGGGCGGCGGTGGTACGCCAGCTCTCCTGCTCATCGCGCCAGTTGGTGAACTCGGCCCGGATCGGGAACGGGTACGCTCCCGATCGGCCGCTGCGCATCAGCGTCAGCGGATCGCCAGCCTTACGAATTACGTCTTCAAGACTCGCCATGGGACATCCTTCCGGTCGTTGCCGCGTGCTCGGCCTTGCCCGGCCACGAACAAGGACACGAGGTCGGTGGCCGATGGTGCAGCCATCCGTCCACCAAGCGGTTGCCTCGCCTGAGGACTCGGCCCAGGACCTGCCGTCCTGGGATCACTGCGACGAGGAGGCGGTCAGGTGAGTAAGCCACGGGATAGGTGGAGGAGTTCTACAACTCAACGGCAGAATCGGTACTGTACCGTACAGTACTGCTTGTGGCTTGCGGCCGCAAGGTCGCCGTCACCTTCATGTCGTCGTTCTCCATGACGGTGAAAGGGGTCATCGAGGGAGCTGTGTTGGTTCCCGTGGCACCGACGTCGGGCAGGGCGATCTCGTGGGCTACGAAAGCCCCGTCAGCTCGACCGCGAGTACCGCTGCCTGTTCGGCGTCTCCCGTATCCGCGTCCGCGACGTGCTGAGGTGAGCGTCGGCGACCTGCCCGCGCCGCCGCTCCCTGTTGACGTGGATGGCCGGCCGGAACTCCGCGTCCGCTGGCGTGGCCGGGCGGTGTTCGGCGCGCCGCGGCGCGCCGAACACCCCTGGAACTCGTGCCGTCGTCGTCATGGAGCCGGCAGGTTCCCGGCCTCCCGACACCGATCGGCTGTCCTGACCGGCAAGGGAAGCACCCGCCCCGCCCGGAGTGGGTGGCCCGCGGTCAGGTGCTCAGCTCAGTCCCCAGAGAGTCTTGAACTTCGCTGGGAAGTCGGCCGGTCCGTACCACTCGCCCGAGGCCTCCGCCGCGGTGGTCACGGAGATGTCCTTGATGTTGTCCCGCGTGAAGATGCGGATGGGAATGTCATAGCTCGGAAGCTCCTTGCCCAGCATCATCCTGAGCGCGGCGTCCGCGTCCGCCCAGCCCTGGTAGGCCGCGGCCTGACCGACGTCCATGTGCAGGAACGTCCCGGCCGCCAGCATCTGCAGGCCGTTGATCTGAGCGGCCGTGGACACTCCCTTGACGGCGGCCGCCCGACCGGACTGCTGGACACCGGCGAACGTCGGCTGCAGGTACACCTCGAACTCGGAGACCACGTAGTTCACGCCGGGAGTCGAGAGGATCGCCGAGCTGGTTGACGGCGCGATCAGCTGGAAGTTCGCCGACGAGATCCTGTTGAGCGTGACCTTGCAGCCGGGGCAGCGAGCGCTGAACTCTTTTTGTGCGGCGGCCACGTAGGCCTGGGTCGAGGCTGTGTCCGTGGCGACGTTGATGACCACCGTCGCCTTCCCGCCGGAGTCGGCGATGATCCAGTCGGCGATGGCCAGCAGCCCCTTCGTGCCGGAACCCTCCAGGTATCCGAGCTTGGGGCCGGCCGGGTGCGCCGGGTCGGGGATCTGGTCGGTGATGAGGACCGGAATGTCCTTCGCCTGCGCGGCCGCGAAGCTGTTGGCGGCCAGCGCGTAGGGGATCGAGTCGGTGATGATCGCGCCCGCGCGCGCGCCGGTCGCCTGGTTGACGCACGCCGAGATATCGGACGGGTTCGCCTTGCCGTCGCAGGTCTGCACCTCGATCCCGACCGAGCCGAGCGCTTCGGTCAGCGCCTTTCCGGTCACGTTGAGCTGCGGCGCCTGCCGGGTGATGGGAATGAAGTAGACAACCTTTCCGCGCAGTTGCGCGACATCGCCCAGCGGTGTCGTCGGGACCGGGTAGGCCGGCCGCGGCTGGGACAGCTCGCTGACAATGGCCGCGGCGTCGCCAGAGGTTGGCGCCGAGCTGGATGCCGACGGCTGGTCGCCCGACGTCGAGCCGGAGGAGCCACAGGCCGCGGCCGGCAGAAGCGCGGCCAGCGCCGATAATAAGACGACTCTCATGCGTGCCTGGCGCCGCGCGGTCAGGCCGAAAATTCGTCGAGTAGTTCTCACGGGTTTTTCCTCTCACGTCTGGAGCCGCGATCCTCGTCACGCCCCGGGTGGGTCTGCCGGATCAGGTCGGCGGTATGTGCCGTGTTCCTGTGGTGCCATGCTCACTTCGGAGCGCCCGGTAGCGGAATCGGCGCGGAAATGAACGCGTGATGCCGAGCCCGGGACGCCCTCCGGGGCTCGGGCCTGCGCCCCGAGCTCCGGACGAGTCGATCTTGTTTTCGGAGGTCGCGGCCGCCCAGCCGCGGGCGCCGACGGGGGTCCGGGCCAGGTGAGCGCTGTCAGGACGGTCCTGGATGGCACCTCGATGGCCGTCGACATTCGTCGTGGCGGCTAGCATGGGATTCGTGTCGAGGATGAAAGCGGCGGACTATCGGAAGGCTCTCCTGCGGGCGGCCGGCGAGCTGTTCACGGCCCGCGGGTACGCCGGCGTGACGATGGAGGACGTGCTCGCCGAGGTCGGCGGGTCGAAGTCGACGATGTACAAACATTTCGGCGACAAGACCGAGCTATTTCGCGCCGCGGTCGAGAGCCTTCTTGACGAGGGGACAGCTCCGCTGCGCTCGTTCACGCCCGGCGGCACGGACCTGACGTCCACACTGATCGCGTTGGGCGAGCACTTCGCGACCGTCGTCCTCAACCCGGGGTCGATCGCGCTGCATCGGCTCGTCACCGCCGAGGCGGAACGCGTCCCGGGTCTGGGGGCGGCCTTTTTCGAACACGGACCAGCGTTCGGCCAGGCCGTTCTCGGCAGATATCTGCGGCAGGCTTGCGACGCCGGCCTCATAGCGTTGCCGGATCCGGTCAAAGCAGCCGCGCAGCTCTATCAGGCGATGCTCGGCGACGCCCAGATGCGCCTGCTGACCGGGGCGCCGAACCAGCCGACCGGAGCCGAGATCCGGGAGAGCATCGTGGACGCCGTCGACTTTTTCCTTCATGGTGTGTCCCGACGGCCGGCCGGTGGCACGGACGCGCGCCGTGCATAGCGGGAGCTGGGTGTGCCGGGTCCGGCGGTCACGCCGCGAGTTCCGGCATACTGGCCAGCCGGTCCTCCTGCTCGGCCATCAGGGCGAGGTGGCGGCGCAGTGTCAGGCCGGACCGGTCGGCGGCGACGCCGGTCTTCTGGACGCCGTCGCCGTCACAGAGCTGTTCGATCCAGCGCATTCCTTCTACGTCCTGGCGGAACCCGTAGCGCTGGGGGCGCCGGACCTCGTCCGAGATCGCGCCGTCACTGGTCACGCTATGACGCGAGACGGCCCAGGAGTAATCGTCCTCGACTTCACCCTTCGCGGGCGTGAACGAGCGGTGGGGACACCGGTTCGACAGCACGACGGGCGTTCCGTCGGCTCGGCGTATCAGGAGCATGCTGCGCTCCACTAACTGGCGCTCGACCGGAGTCGTCGTCAGTTCGTCCGTGCGGGCGATGAAGTACCAGTGATTACGCGGGAGAGGGATGATACTGCCGGCGAAGCGTTGCATGGCAGTTCTTTCTTTGTCGGGACGGCCGGACCGCTCGTTATTCCAAACCAGGTACCGTACCGTACAGTACGGATGGTGCCCTCGCAAGGACCTCACCGAACCAGGCAGGGAGCCGGCATCGCCGGCGCCATGCCCCAAAAGAACCAGGTGCCGGGCTGGCCGGCGCCGCGCGAGCCTATGGGCGGACAGGGCCTGCCCCGTCCGGGCACGCGGCGCCCACGCAACATCACCAAGAAAGACGATCAAAACCGAAGAAAGAGCACCTTCTGGGCCACTTAACCTCCACGGTTACGGGGAATGGGCACTCTGTGGCTCTCACGGCGGTCGACGGCTACGAGGCGTGGTCGCCAGCCGTAGCCGCGGCAGTTGGCGGCCCCAGTCCCGGCGGGACCGCGGACCGTCTCTGGACCGTCAGCCATAACAGCCACCGGCAGGTCACGGTAGATACGGTAGATGTCGAAAGACACAGACAGCCTGGTAGCAGCCATGATCCGTGATTCGTTCAGGCCGCCGGCCCCTACAGCTCGTTGCCCCAGAGGTAACGGGCGACCATCTCGACACGCTGCAGCTTGTCGTGCTGGGCGGTCTCGTCGAGTTCGGCGGCGGCCGCGTG
This sequence comes from Pseudofrankia sp. EUN1h, assembly GCF_001854645.1. NCBI lineage: Bacteria > Bacillati > Actinomycetota > Actinomycetes > Frankiales > Frankiaceae > Pseudofrankia > Pseudofrankia sp. EUN1h. Next base: position 36,148 of record NZ_MBLN01000003.1, read on the forward strand.
GAAACCGCCGTTCGTCGAGATCGCGATGTTGTCGACGTCGATGATCTCGGCCGCGGCGTCGATCCGGCCGACCAGTTCGTCGACGTCCTCCAGCGCCGGGTCGCTCACGTCCACGACACCGAGGGACATCACGAGGCCGACCGGCAGCTCGCCGAGCGGGAACCGCGCGGCGGCGTCACGAGGGAACTCGACGCACAGCCGGCCGAACGGCGACCGGCCAAGGAAGTCGGCCACCGCCGCGGCGTCACAGGGGCCGCCGGCCGCGCCCGCGGTCGTGATGTCCAGGCCGACGCGGAACTCCTGCGGCGCCTCCAGGCCAGCGAGCACCTGCCCGTCGGCGGCGAGCATCCGCTCGATCACCGCGTCCGGGTCCAAGCCCAACTCGACGGCCCGGGCGCGGCCCCGCGCGGTGAGCAGGAAGCCGTACGCCGGGTTGGTGAGCAGCACGTAGCGGACGCCGTCCGCCGCGACCGCGGTGATCTCATCGCGCAGGATCCGCGCGAGCCGCTCCCCCGCCTCCGACGACGCGTCCGCGGTCGCGGTCGCCCCGCCCGCCTCCGCGGCCAGCTCCGCGACGTAGCCGGGTGAGGGAAGGGCCACCAGGACGGGCCGTTGCATCGCCGAGAGCATGAAGTCGGTCTCGTGCTTGACCAGCCGGCCGCGCTCGGCCGGCGCCTCGACGAGCGTCCTGATCTCCGGGGCGTGCCGTTCGCCGACCAGCTGGGCCAGCGGGCCGCCGGCCGCGCCGGCGGGGCCGAAGCCGGCCACACCGTCATAGACGACGGACAGGTGGTTGCGTCGGCGGTACTCGCCGTCGGACAGCGCCGCCAGCCCCAGGCGACGCTGCGTGCGCAGCGCCCGGCTGACCGCCGCGTCCTCGGCGGCCCGCAGATCGACGTCGCCACCCACGGCACGCGCCTCGACGATCTCCGGCGGCGTCAGCAGGCTCGCGTGGTGGTCGATGTGATACTTGAAGTCGTCAGCCACGGCCAGCCTCCTTCTTCGCGCCGGCCCACGCGGCGAAGTCGAGCTCGAAGCCAGCCGACTTGACAATCTGCTCGCAGATCCGCTGGTCCTCGTCGGGGCTACCGCCGGAGATCCCGACACCCCCGAGAATCTCGCCGGCACGCTTGAGGGTGATGCCACCCTTGGTGGCGATGATCGGCTGGTGGCCCATCCGGCCGACCTGGGCGAAGAACACCGGGTCAGAGTCACGCCAGCCCTCCAGCATCYCGGTCGGCCGCTGCATGACGGCCGCCGAGTAGGCCTTCGCGAGGGCGATGCTCGGCGTCATCGGCCGGGCGCCATCCATCCGCTCGACGAGCACGACGAAACCGCCGTAGTCGACGACAGCGACGCTGATCGCCTTACCGAGGTCGAGCGCGAGCGCCCGGGCCTCGTCAACGAGGGCGCGCGCCTCGGCGAGGGTCGGAGAAGAGGTCATGCGGACACTCCAGAGCTCGACAGCGCGCCCGACAGCTCGGCGCCGTACACGGAGGTGAGGAATCGGTCGAGGGCGGCGTTGAACAACTCCGGGGCCTCCCAGTACATCGAGTGCGGCGCGGCGGGAACGATGTCGATCGTCGCGCCCGGAAGCAGCGCGGCCGCGGCCCGGACCGTGTCCGGGCGCAGCACCGCGTCGTTCTCGCCAGCGAGCAGACAGATCGGGATGCCCGAGGCGACGACCTCCGCGGCGGTCGGGCCGTCGGTGTTGAGATTGCGCAGGTCGGCCATCTTCGCCGTGTTGAAGGTGCCCATCTGCTGGAAGAGGAACGTGCGCGCCGGGTCAGCGGCCCGGAAACGCGGGCTGAGCAGCCGGTCGAGCACCGGCAGCTTCTCGGCCTCGGCCCGATCGGCAAGTACCCGGGCGGCCAGGTCCGGATGGTCGATGCCGCCGAGCGAATGGGCGAGCACGACGCCGGCGGCGCGCGCCGGGTCGCGCAGCGCCGCCTTCAACGCCGCGGCGGCGCCGATCGACTGGCCGACCAGCACGGCCCGGGAGATGTCGGCCGCGTCGAGGACGGCGGCGATGTCGTCGGGAAAGATCCGGCTGTCGTACTCGGCCATCGCCGAGTCGGACCGGCCGAAGCCGCGCAGGTCCAGCGTCACCACGGTGAACCGGTCGCGCAGGTGCGGGACCTGCTGCCACCAGGCGGCATGGTGGCCACCGGAACCGTGCACGAACAGGACCGCCGGCCCGGCACCGTGTGTCTCGTAGTAGATCCGGGCGCCGTCCACCGAGGTCGCGTAGGGCACGTCAGCCTCCCTGGCCATTCGCGGCGGACGATCCCGCCGCGCCACCCGCACCCGCGGCACCCGGGCTGCCCGAGCCGCCTGGACCACCCGCGCCGGGCCTGCCCGCGCCCGGGCCGCCGGGCGCTCCGGGGCCGCCAGCGCCCGGGCCACCTGGCCGGTTGCCGTGGTAGACGACCTCGATCATGGTGTGGTCGGGGTCGTGGATGTAGCAGAACTTGGAGTTGTTCTCCGGCCGCTCGATCGGGCGGGTGTGGCGCACGCCCAGCTCGCGCAGGTGCGCGAGGAAGCCGTCCCAGTCCTCCACTTCCATGGCGAAGTGGTAGGGCGACATGCGGTCCATCTCCTCGACCGGGGTGAAGTGCAGGTCGAAGTTGCCTCGGGTCATCAGGACGACCTTGGTGTTGCTCTTCGGGGTGACGGCTTTGAGGCCGAAGACCTTGGAGTACCACTCCCTGGTCCGCTCGGGGTCGGTGGTCGGGAAGTTGACGTGGTGGATATAGGCGGGACGGCTGCTCATGACCACTCTCCTGGATTTCCGTTCGCCAGGTTCTCCTGCACTGCTTCTCCTGCGCCGCACATCTCCGGTGCTACATTTCCTGGACAACCGGGTTGGAAAGGGTGCCGATCCCGGTGATGGTCACGTCGAGAGTTTTACCCACCGGCATCTCCACGACGGCGTCGGTGCCCATCCAGAGCACGTCGCCGGGTGACAGCGTGATATATCGGGAGATCTCCACGATGTAGTCGTACGGGTCGAAGACCATGCCGCCGGTGGCGAACTCGGCGGCCGTCGCCGCACCGACGGCGACGAGCGTGCGCGAACCCATCGGGTCGACATCGGTCTCGATCCACGGGCCCATCGGCTTGAAGGTGTCGCTGTTCTTTGCCCGCCACAGGGTCCGGTCGGCGTGCTGCCAGTCGCGGGCGCTGACGTCGTTGCCGATCGTCCAGCCGAAGACCGCGTCCCGCGCCTGCGCCCGGGTGCACCGGCGCACCGGCCGGCCGATGACCGCGACCAGTTCGCCCTCGGCCTCGAACCGGCCGGCGCAGTCCGCGGGCTTGACGACGGTGGCGCCGTGGCCGACGAGGGCGCTGTTGGCCCGGTAGCCGACCTCCGGCCGCTCCGGGACGGCGGCGCCCGCCATCCCGTGCTCGCGCGCGTGCCGGATGTGGGCGGTGTAGTTCAGACCGACGGCGAAGAACGTGTTCGGAACGACCGGCGGCAGCAACTCCACCTCGGCGAGCGGGCGGCGCTCGCGCTCGGCGCGCGGCCGGTACTCGCCGAACGGGCCGCCGTCGACGGGCCGGATCGTCTCGTCGTCCTCGACGATCCCGAACCGCGCCGCGCCACCGCCGCCGACGCGCCCGGTCAACTCGTCTCGACCGCCGATGGCGCGGCCGGGGACACCTGGGGCGGCGAGGTCTCGGAACCGGCACCAGCGCATCAGATCTGCATCCGGTGCGAGACCCGCTTGGTGACCAGGTAGCCCTCCAGACCCTCCGAGCCGCCCTCGCGGCCGTGACCGCTCTCCTTGAGGCCGCCCGAGGGCGCCTGCGGCACCGAGCCGCCGACATGGTTGATCGACAGGATGCCCGCCTCGAACGCGCCGGTCAGCTTCGCCGCGACGTCCGCGCGGTGCGTGAAGCCATAAGCGGCCAGGCCGTACGGCAGCGCGTTGGCCCGCCCGATCGCCTCGTCCAGGTCGGCGAACGTCATGATCGGCGCTACCGGGCCGAACGGCTCGTCGCGCAGCATCACCGCGTCCTCCGGCACGTCCACGAGCACCGTCGGCGGGTAGAAGAACCCGGCCCCGTCCGGCACCTCGCCGCCGGTGAGCACCCGCGCTCCGCGCGCTCGCGCGTCCTCGACCAGCGCGTGTACGGCCGCGCGTCGCCGCGGGTTGGCGAGCGGGCCCATCTGGACGCCGGGTTCCAGCCCGTTCCCCACCCTGACGGCCTCGGCGGCCTCGACGAACGCGTCCACGAACGCGTCGTGGTGGCTCTCGTGGACGTAGAACCGGCTCGGCGACGTGCAGACCTGGCCCGCGTTGACGAACTTCCCGCGCACGCAGGATCTCGCCGCCTCGACCGGGTCGACGTCCGCGCAGACGATCACCGGGGCGTGCCCGCCCAGCTCCATGATCGTCGGCTTCATCACGGCCGCGGCGAGGCCCGCCAGGTGCTTGCCGACCGGGATCGACCCGGTGAACGCCACGAACCGGATCACCGGCGAGGCGATCAGCCGCTCGGAGACCTCGCTCGGCACCCCGAACACCAGGTTGAGCACACCGGCCGGCAGGCCGGCCTCTTCGAAGGCCCTTACCAGGAGGTTCGCGGTCCCCGGCGTCTCCTCGGAGGCCTTGATGACGATGGAGCAGCCGGCCGCGAGCGCCGCCGCGATCTTGCGCATCGGGCCGCCGGCGGGGAAGTTCCACGGGGTGAACGCCGCCACCGGGCCGACGGGCGCGCGGGTGACAGTGAGCGTCTCCCCTGGCCCGGTCGGGATGATCCGGCCGTAGGCGCGCCGGCCCTCCTCGGCGTCCCAGTCCAGCAGCGTGGCGACGCGCGTCACCTCGCCGGTGGCCTCGCCGTACGGCTTGCCCTCCTCCTGGGTCATCACCCGGCCGATCTCGCCGGCCCGAGCGCGCAGCAGGTCGGCCGCCCGACGCAGGATCGCGGTGCGCCGCTCGACCGGCAGGTGCCGCCACAGCGCGAAACCCCGCTCGGCGGCGGCGGTCGCCGCGTCCAGGTCGGTTGCCTCGGCCAGCGGTACCTGGCCGAGCACCTCGCCGGTCGCCGGGTTCAGCACCGGCTCGCGCCGGCTCCCACTCCCCTGCGTCCACCGGCCGTCGATGTACATCGCCGACTCGGGATAGCTGGCACTGGCAGTCGCGTTGGCCGGTGAGCCGGCATCCGCCGGCGCTGGCGGGATCGTCTGTGTGCTCATTCGTCACCGTCCCGGTTGGTCAGCAGGGTCCAGAGGTGGTGTGGCGGGGTGGTCTCGTGGACGCGGGCCGGGTAGGAGGCGTCGACGCGGTCCATGTCGGCGGCGTACTCGACGCGGCCGCCGCACGGGGCGTGAACGAACCGGAAGACGTTCGAACCGACGGTGTGCCGGCCGAGGCGGCGGGCCTCCCGCCAGCCCTTGGCGATCATCTGGTTGCCGCCGAGGATCACCTCGTCGAAGCCGGCGACCTCGTAGGCGGTGTGGTTCACGCCGGCCCGGTCCGGGCGGTGGCACAACAGCAGGGTGTGCTGGTCCTGGTCGCCATCGGCCCGCAGGAACGTGCCCATGGGCAGGACGTCGTCGGTGATCCGGAAACCGAGCCGGTCGACGTAGAAGGCGACCGCCTCGGCGCGGCCCTTCTTCGGGATGTTCCAGGCGACGTGGCAGATCCGCAACGGCTGGACCGCGCCGTCGGGCGGCGGCAGCGGCGCGTTCCAGCGGCGCAGCGCGCCGGGCCGGTTGACCGCCGCCGCCGGCACGTCCACCGGGACGACGGCGGCGACGGCGAGGCCGAGGCCGAAGCCGGCCTCATCGTGGGTGTGCGCGACGCCCCGCGCGTCGACGGCCACGGTCCGGTCCTTGCGGAGGTTCTCGACCAGCCGGTCGAGCGCCGCCTGGTCGTCGACACCCCAGACGAGCTCGCGCAGCGTCGACCCCGGTTCCACGGCCGGTGGAAGGGCCATGTCGTCGCGGCGGCGCAGCTCCACGACCTGGTTCGTCCGTGTCGTGAGTACCACGCATTCGTCGGAGCCGTCGGAGCCGTCGGCGGCCTCCGCGGTAAGACCAAAATCCTCGAAGAACCGGCGACAGGTCGCCACGTCGTCCACTCCGTAGACGGCCCGCTCGATACGAAGGATCGTCACCGGTCAGGCACTCCAATCTCGACACGCGTCGTGCGTCGACACGCATTCGGACGAGGCGACACTATGGCCGCCGTGAACGACGGATCAACGCCTGGCCCTGGGTTTTGGCGAACTCTAAAGATGCGGAAACGGTCAGGTCGCGGTCATCGGGTTGCGGGTGAACCAGGTGGTGATGTAGTCGAGGAAGACCCGGACGCGGCGCAGCGTGTGCGCCCCCGGCGAGTGCACCRCGTACAGCGAGCGGGCCGGCCCGCGGTGGTCCGGCAGCGCACGCTCCAGCAGACCCGCGTCCAGATCCGCCGCGACCGTCCGGATCGGCATGAGCGCGAGCCCCCGACCGCGCACCGCGGCCTTGCGCAGCGTCAGGTAGCTGTTCGACGAGTACACCGCCGTCAGCACCTTCGAATGCACCTCCCGGCCGTTCCCGTGCAGGTGCCAGATGGGGTCGTTCAGGTGCACGAGACAGTCGTGGTCGGCGAGCTGCGCCGGCTCCGTCAGCGGCGGCCGCCCGGCCAGGTACTCCGGCGACGCGCACAGCACGTAGTCGATGTCGGCGAGCTTGCGGATGAGCATCGTCGAGTCGCGCAGGTCGCGGGTGTGGAACGCGACGTCGTATCCCTGGTCCAGGAAGTCGAACGCCCGATCCGACATCCCGCCGACCTCGAACCGCACGTGGATCTTCGGATGGTCGACCGCGAAGTCGGCGATCGCCTCCCCGAGGTCCAGGTTCCCGATCCACTTCGGACAGATCACCGCCAGCGGGCCTTCCGCGCGTTCCCGCATGCCGCGCAGCGCGGCGTCCTCCGCGTCGAGGTCGTGCAGCATCCGGTCCGCGAAGTCGTAGTACCTGCGCCCGGCCGCCGTCAGCGTCACCGCCCGGGCGGTCCGGTTCACCAGCCGGATGTCGAGCTGGCGTTCCAGCTCTGCGACGTGTCGGGACACCAGCGAGCCGGACAAGCCGAGCCTGCGCGCGGCCCGGCTGAAGCTGCCCTCCTCGCCGACCTGGACGAAGCTGCGCATGACGGTGATCCGGTCCACGGTCCCCGTCCTTCCTGGTCTGAGCCTGACGCGTGGAGCGGACCGGCTGGCGCGGCCGCACCGTCGCCACCGCCGGGTACCGGAAGATCAGCACCGGCCGGTCCGCTGGAGGAGCGCCATCGGTCCTGGTCAGCACGGCGGCGCCGTGCGCTGGAAACTACTCCGGCGCGCTCCCGTCCGTCGCCCCTCCCACGGACTCGGCGACGCCGAAACGGGTCGGCGAGCGCAGGGCACGACGGTCGCCGGTGCTGAAGGTCGCGGCGACGATCGCGTCCGGCTCGAGATCGCCGGTCAGCTCCTCGGCGACCCGGCCGTCCCGGAAGACGAGTACCCGGTCGCACAGCAGCGCCAGCTCGTGCTCGTCGCTGCCGGCCACCAGTACAGCGGCGCCGCGCGCGGCCGCCTCCCGGATCGTGCTGATGATGGCGTGCCGGGCACCGACGTCGACGGCCTGGGTCGGCTCGTGCAGCACCAGCAGCCGCGGCCGCACCGCCAGCCACTTCGCCAGCAGCACCTTCTGCTGGTTGCCACCGGAGAGCTTCCCGGCCGCCAGCTCCGGCGCCGGCGGGCGCACGTCGACGGCGTTGATCCAGTGCTTCACGAGCGCCCGCTCGGCGTCCCGATCCACCGGCATCAGCCCGCCGCGCGGCCGGCGCGGCTCCTCGTGGCGGTACCAGTCCCGCTCCCCGCCCGGGTCGCGTCGCCCGCGCCGCCGCGAGCCCGCGGGGCTCCCACCGCCGCGGCCGCCAGTCCGTCCGATGACCGCCTCCGGCCGGTCGTCACCCACCGCCACCGTCACCCGAGGCAGCACGACGTTCTCGCCGACGGTCAGCTCGAGCGCGAGCCCGGCGTGCTCGCGCGCCTCCGGCACGAGCGCCACCCCCGCGGCGATCGCCGACCGGCTGTCGAGGGACGTCAGGTCCAGCGACGCCCCGGCGATGGTGAGCCGGCCCGCGCCGGCCCGGCGCGCTCCCGTCACCAGGTAGGGCAGCTCGTCGTACCCGCTCGCCGTCAGCCCGGTCACGCCCACGACCTCGCCCGGTTCCAGCCGCAGCGACACGTCCCGCGCAACCGCGCCGGACACCCCCACCAGTTCGATCACCGCCGCCGCCGGCTCGGCGGCCACCGCCGGCTCGGCCGACGACGCCGCCGCCGGTTCCGCGGCATCCCTCGCCGGCGCGGGCGCGGTGGCCGGGTTGGGCGAGGTCCGGGACGGGCCCGGAAGGGACGTGAGAGCGCGGCCGAGAACGAGGCGAGCCAGGTCGGTCGCGCGCAGGTCCCGTGTGGGCAGGCCGGATTCGGCGGCCACGCCGTCGCGCAGCACGGTGACCCGGTCCGCGGCCTCGAGGACCTCCTCCAACCGGTGGGTGATCATCAGGACGGCCGTGCCGGTCGCGACCACCTCGTCGAGGATGCCGTAGAAGTGCTCGAGCGCCTCCCGGCCGAGCGAACGGGTCGACTCGTCGAAGATGATCATTCCGCGGCCGCGGTGCGCGTCCTGCAGCGCCCGGGCGATCGCGACCGTCGCCTTGGCCTCCTCGGGCAGCGAGGCGACCGGGACGTGCAGCGGCAGCGGCCGGCCGAGGCGTTCGAGGACCGCGAGCGCCGCCGCCCGCTCCTCGCGCCAGCGGATCCGCCGGGAGAACCGGCCGGCACGGAACCGCCCGACCCGCAGGTTCTCCACGACGCTCGCCTCCCCGACGAGGCCGAGGCTCTGGTGGACGACGGCGACCCCGGCGGCACGCGCCTGGCGCGGCCGGACCGGCAGGCGCAGCTCGACGCCGTCGACCAGCACCCGCCCGCCCGGGTCGGGCGCGTGATAGCCGGTCAGAACCTTGGCCAGTGTCGACTTGCCCGAGCCGTTCTGGCCGACGAGGGCGTGGATCTCGCCTGGTCGCAGGTCGAGGCCGACTTCGCGCAGCGCCCGGTACCGGCCAAAGGTCTTCGAGACGTTCTCGACGCTCAGCCGGGGCGGGTCGCCCGCCTCGGCCGAGTCGGGACGGGTGGTCTGCGGGGAGGGCTGCATGGGTCAGCTCAGTCCCCACAGCGCCTTGAACTGCACCGGGAAGCTGGTCGGGCCGTACCACTCGCCGGAGGCCTCGCCGTCGGCGGTCAGTTTCAGCCCGGAGACGTTGTCACGGGTGAACAGCCGCACGACCGAGTCGTACGCGGGCAGCGGCTTGTCGAGCATCAGCCGCAGCACCGCGTCGGCGTCCACCCAGCCCTGGAAGGTCGACGCCTGACCGGCGTCCACGTGTAGGAAGTTCTTCGACGCGAGCATCTGCAGGCCGGCGAGCTGCGCCGAGCCGGACGCGCCCTTCACCGACGTGAGTTTTCCGGCCTGTTGGACGCCGCCGAGCGTCGGCTGCAGGTACTGGTCGAACTCCGACAGGACGTAGTTCACGCCCGGGGTGCGCAGGATCGCGGAGCTCGTGGACGGGGCGATCAGCGGGAAGTTCGCCGACGAGATCGAGTTCACCGTCACCTTGCAGCCGGGGCAGTGGTCGGAGAACTCGTCCCTGGCGGCCTGGACGTAGGCCTGCGACGACGGCGAGTCGGTGCTGCCGTTGATGAGGACGTTCGCCTTGCCGCCGGAGTCGACGATGATCCAGTCGGCGACGGCCTTGAGCTGGGCGGTGCCGCCGCCCTCGACGTAGCCGAGGGTCTTGCTGACGGGGTGGGCCGGGTCGGCGATCTGGTTGGTGATGAGGACCGGGATGTTCTTCGCCTGCGCGGCGCCGAGGGCGTTGGCGGCCAGCGCGTACGGAATCGCGTCGGTGACGATCGCGCCGGCGTTCGCGCCGACGGCCTGGTTGACGCAGGCGGTGATCTGCGTCGGGTTGGCGCCGCCGTTGCAGATCTGCAGCGAGATCCCGACCGCGTCCAGGGCGCTCGCCAGCGCGTCTCCGATGATCTTGAACTGCGAGGACTGCTGGGTGACCGGGACGTAGTAGACGGTCTTGCCTTTCAGGCCGGCGACGCCGTCAAGCTTGGTGGTCGGCACCGGAATGCGGGCGATGGGCTCGAGCAGCTTGTCGACGGTGGCGGTCAGCGTGTCGTCGCTCGCCGAGGCACTCGCGGCACCGGTGGCCGAGGTGCCCGCGCCGTCGTCGTCCGAGCCAGAGGAGCCGCAGGCGGCAAGGACGACCGCGGTCGCTAACGCGGCGGCGGCCGCGACACCGTAGCGGGATAACGGTAGGCGGTCGGGGCGTCCCAGAGATGTCCGCATCGTCGGAGAACCTTTCGGGAGTGGTACGCCAGATTCGGGAGTGGCTCGGGCGGGGTCAGCCGGAACGCTGGTGCAGAAGGGTGGAGATCGTCACGGCGACCACCAGGACACCGCCGTAGAAGACGTTGGAGACCCAGCCGGCCACGCCCATCAGCTGCAGGCCGAGGATGCCGGTGGCGAGGAAGTAGACGGCGATGAGCGTCCCCAGCGGGTTGAACCGGCCGGGCTGCAGGATCGCGGTGCCGAGGAACGTGGAGGCGAACACCGGCAGCAGGTAGCTCTGCGAGACGGTCGGGTCGAAGCCGCCGGTCGCGGCGGTGGCGAGCACCCCGCCGACGCCGCTGATCAGGCCGGCCGCGACGAACGCGCCGAAGCGGATCCCGTTCACCCGGACCCCGGCGAGCCGGCTGACCTCGCGGTTCGCCGAGACGAAACGCATGTTCCGCCCCAGCGGGGTGGCCAGGTGGACGTAGGCGAACGCCAGCATGAGGGCGACGCCCTCGTAGAAGCTGACCGGCAGGCCGCCGACGTCGAGCAACGAGATCTTCGAGAAGTCGCTGGACAGACCGCTCACCGGCGTCAGGTTGCTGACCCACAACGCGACGCCGAGCAGCAGCGTCCCCATGCCGAGCGTCACGACGATCGTGTTCACGCCGAGGCGCACGATCAGGGCGCCGTTGACCGCCCCCACGACGGTCGCGACGACGATCGCGACCAGGCTCGCGAGCCAGACGTTCCAGCCATGCTGGACGGTCAGCACTGGCACGAGGATCGCGGCGAGGCCGAAGACCGACGGCACCGACAGGTCGACGAACTCCCCGATGCAGATCGTGCACAGCAGCGCCGCGGTCAGGAACACCAGTGCCTGCTGGCTTCCGAAGATCGTCTGAAAGGTGCCGGTCGTCAGGAACCTGTCCGGCTCGGTCAGGCCGTAGACGCCGATCAGTAGCAGCCAGACGCCGACGACCGCGAACCGGGCTCCCTGGTACCCCCAGGAGTGCCCATGCCCATGCCCATGCCCGGGATGGCGCCCCCGGCCCTGGGCCCGCCCGGGCCAGGGGCCGGCGCCAGAACGCCCGCGCCCGGCCGAGTCGGCGTCCACGGGAGCCGAGCCCGCGGGGTCGGCTCCCGTGCCCGTGGCCGGGAGCCCGGTGCCCCGAGGCGTTCCCTGCTCAGGGGCCGCGGTGGTCACGGCGTCTCCGACCGCTGTGGGCCGACCAGCTCCGGCTCACGTCCGGCCTCGGCGGCGGAGCCGGGGTCGAGGCCGGGGGCCGGGCCGATCTTGGCGTAGCCACGGACGTCCGGGAACGGCGGGGTGCGGTTCGCCTGCAGGTCGACCTGGAAGGTATTGAGCAGCATGGCCAGCATCGAGAAGTTGCCGAGGCAGCCGATGAGGTCCACCAAGCCCTGCTCGCCGAACGCGGCGAGCCCGGCGGCGAACGTCTCGTCGCTGACGAAGTGCCACTCGAGGATCTCGGTGGCGAACTGGTGGAGCAGTTGCTCGTCGGCGGCCGGGAACTGGGGGTCCTCGCGGCGCGCGAGCCGTTCCAGCCCCTCGCGTGACACACCCACCTCGACCGCCTTGTCGACATGGGCGTTCCACGAGTACTGGGCGTCGAAGTGGCGCGCGGCGATCAGCAGGGAGAGTTCTCGCAGCCGTGGTGAAAGCGCGGACTCGAACCGGCAGTAGGCACCGAGCGCCTCTACCCGCTCACATAGCTCGGGGCTGCGCAGCCAGACCAGGAAAGGGCCGCGCGTGCCGCCGCGCCGGGCGGTGATCCGCTCACTGATCTCCGCCTGCCGCGGGGTCATTTCCTGAATAGGTCCCAAGCGCACCTGCATCCTCCTTCAGATGATCTTGACAAGAGTTCCCATAAGGGTTCCCAAACGGCTCGGAGCTGTCCAGGGGAATCTCGCCGAGCTGGTTCCCGTCGGCGAAACATTAGGCTTCGGGTTGTGCGCTCGCGGCCCCTCACCTGCGCCTTCTACGGTCGATGGCGGCCCGCGCGTCGAAGCAAGGACTCACCGAGCCGACGCCGGATCTGGGAGGAGCCCCGGTGACCATCATCAAGGCGAGCCAGGTGGAACGGCTCGACCGCGGTGGGAGCGTCCGCACGCTGCCGCTCATCACCCGCGCCAGCGCGACCGAGCAGATCACCCTCACCTCCGGAATCAGTACCTATCCCGTGGGGACCGGAGCGCCGCTGCACACCCACAACTGCGTGGAGCACGTGACGCTGCTGTCCGGCGACGCCGAGGTCGAGATCGACGGGAAGACGACCCGCCTCGAGCCGTTCGACACCACCTACGTCGAGGCCGGCATCCCGCATCTGTTCCGCAATGTCGGCCAGGTTCCGATGACGATCCTGTGGGTCTACGACTCGGCCTACGTCACCCGCACGTTCGTCGCCACCGGCCGCACCGTCGAGCATCTGTCCGACCACGACCGGATGGTCGCCGACTGAGTTCTCCCGACCGCCGGGAAACCGGCCGGGAAAACCGGCCGGGCAGGGCGGCCGGCCTGGCCGCGGGAATCGGGCGACCGGTTCCCGCGGCCGGGTTCACAGGCCCTCGGGGACCGGGGCGCCGAGCGCCCGCGCCTGCCCGACCAGCTTGGCGACCAGGCCCGGCGCCAGCGGCACCCCGTTCGTGAGCCGCTCGGTGAACGTCCGCGCCCCCCGCTCGCCGGGGACCAGCAGCTCCCGGTCCGGGTCGCTCGCCGGCAGCGCCTTGATCGCGTCGACGGTCTCGTCGACGATCCCGCGGAACCGCTCGACCGGGACGAACGCCGAGATGTCGACCGCTACCAGGACCGCGTTCTGCCTGTGCCGGCGGCCCTCCGGCGTCCCCGAGTGGTAGGACGACACGATCGGGTTGGCCGCGAGGCCGCTCGCGAGCAGTTCGAAGACCAGCGACATCCCGGCGCCCTTCGCCCCGCCGACCGGCAGCGGCACCGCGGCCTCGGCCGGGTCGGTCGTCGGCCGGCCGTCCTTCGTCAGTGCCGCCCCTTCGGGCAGTGGCGTCCCGGACGCCTTGTGCTGGGCGATCCGGCCGAGCGCGATCACGGCGGTCGCCATGTCCAGCAGCACGGTCGGGTGCCGGCCCGCCGGGATGGCCACCGACAGCGGGCTCGTCGCCACCCCGGCGCCGGTGGAGCCGGGGTAGGCCATGTTCGGCACGCCGGCGACGATCCCGAGACCGGCCATGCCGTAACTCGCGGCGCGCTCGGTGTAGTAGCCGATCGCGCCGGTGTGGACCGTGCCGCGCACGGTCACCCAGGCGACGCCGGTCGAGCGGGCCATGCTGACGGCCTGGTCCATCGCCAGCGAGAGCGCGACCGGGCCGGGCGCGGCGTCCGCGTCGACGACGGCCACCGCCGAGCGCAGCTCGTCGACGGCGATGGTGGGCGTCGGGTTCGCCTCGCCCTTCTCGAACAGTTCCAGGTAGCGGGGCACTCGGGAGACGCCGTGCGAGTCGACGCCGCGCAGGTTCGCCCAGACGAGGACGTCGGCGACGGTGTCGGCGTGCTCCCGGCTGGTGCCGGCGGCCACGAAGATGTCGCTGACCAGCGTGCGCAGCGTCTTGTCCGGCACGAGGGTGCGGGGGGCTGCCATGAACGCTCCAGACGGGTAGACAGGAAACTTCCAGGTAACGGGCGGTAACGGACGCGGGCCCGCCCGCGGGCATCGCGGGTCGCGGCGGTTATCGGGTGAGGCGGACGTCTACCAGCGCGGTCGTGCCCGAGCGGACGGACGCCAGGGCGCGCGCGAGCGTCGGGCGCAGGTCCGCCGGGTCGGTGACGGTCGCGCCGAACATGCCGAAGGGGCCGACCAGGGCCGCGAGTTCGGGTGCGTCGGGCAGGTTGACGCCGCGGAAGTCGTTCTCGGTGACGGCGGCGCCGTCCGGGTAGAAGCGCAGGTGGTTGAGCTTCATCGACCGGTACTGCCCGTTGTTGAAGACGACGACCAGGATCGGCAGGCCGAGGCCGCGCGCGGCCGCGAACGACTGGATGATCGGGTTGTAGAGCAGCGAGCCGTCGCCGACCGTCAGCGCCACCTCTCGGTCCGGGTCGGCGAGCTTCACACCGAGCGCCACACCCAGCCCCTGGCCGAGCCCGCCCTGCACGTAGCTGTAGCGCAGCGGCTCCTCGGCGCGCAGGTGCTCGGCGACGACCCGGCTGTGGGTGATCGTCTCGTCGACGACCGCGGCCCGCCCGTCGAGCAGCTCGCGCAGCGCCGCCGCGACGTCCGCCGCGGCCAGCCCGCCGCCCGAGTCGGCCGCGCCACCGGCACCGGCCGGGCCGCCGGCACGGGTCGCCGCCGGCGACGGCGTGGCGAGCTGGGCACGCCGGGCCGCGACCCGCTGCTCGTCGACACCCAGCGCCTTGATCTTCGCGCTGAGCGCCCGCAGGGTGGGGCCGACGTCGCCCTCCAGGTACTGGTCGGCGCCGAGCACCTGGTAGGCCATCACCGGCCGCTGCGGCACGTCGTCGATCACCAGCACCTCGGCGTCCGCGGGCCGGTTGCTCGGCGGGTACCAGGGCGCCCGGCAGCAGGCGAGCACGATCAGGTCCGCGTCGCGGGTGAGCGCCCCGGCCTCGCCGCCGCGGTGCAGCGGGCTGGTGCGCGGGAAGTTCGCGCACACCGCCGACTGCGGCTCCACCACCGGGACCGCGAGCAGCTCGGCGAGCTCGACCAGCGCCCCGAACCCGTCCGGCGCCCGCCCCACCGACTCGGTGATCAGCACCGGCCGTTCGGCGGCCAGCAGCCGGCGGGCGGCCCGCTCCAGCTCATCGTCGGTGCTGACCCGCCGCCCCGCCGGCGCCACCGGCCGCACGTCCGCCCGGGCCGCGTCCCAGGGCGCGAGCAGCACCTCGACGGGCACGTTCAGGTACACCGGCCCGGCGGGCCCGCGCACCGCCAGCTCCGCGGCGCGCACCACCGACCCGTACAGCGTGCCGACGTCGCCGACCTGCGACGACCACTTCACCCACGGTGCCGCGAACGCCTGCGGCCCGCCGACCATCGACAGGTTGCGGTACCACTGCGACCCCGGGTCCACGGCGCCCGCGCCGGCCGACAGACCTTCGCCGTAGGTCAGCGACTCGGCCGAGCAGACGACCATCCCGGCCCCGGCGAGCAGCGCGCCGTGGATGCCGCAGKCACCCTGCAACAGGCCGGGGCCGGCGTGCAGCAGCACCAGCTGCGGGCGGCCGGTGACCAGGCCGTAGCCGGTCGCCATCGCCACGGCGAGCGTCTCGTGCATGAGGTCCAGGTAGCGGGGGCCCTCGGCGCCGTCGCGTGCCTGGCGGGCGAGCGCCTCCCACACCGGGGCCCACTCGGACCCCGGCGAGGAGAAGATCACGTCGACGCCGAGGCTTCGGCAGGCGGCGAGGATCGCCTCGCCGCCGTCGGCCCGGTCGACCCCCGCCCGGCCGCCAGCCGCGCCGCCGGTGCCCGGACCGGTCACGGGGCCGGCTCCGCGACCGAGGCGGCCTCGGCGGCGACCGGCACCGGCCAGTCGAGGCACTCGCAGATCCCTCGGCCCATGACCCATTCGAGCTCCTCGGCGGTGAGGCCGAAGTGCTCGGTGAACTGGGCGATCGTGTCGGCGTAGGTCAGGCCGTGGCCCATGAGTCGGGTGAGGTCGGTACCCCAGAAGCAGCGCTTCGGGCCCATCGCGTCGACCATCTCTCGGACGTACTTGGCGAGGTTCAGATTCGGGAACGGGTGGGTCGAGTAGCCGGGGATCGCCGAGACCTTGACGTAGATGTTCGGGTGGACGTGCAGGTCGGCGGTCTCCTTGACCCAGTAGCCGATCGCGTCGTCGACGCAGCGGGCCATAATCCCCATGTGGTCGATGATGATCCGCAGCTCGGGGTGGCGGGTGGCGATGGCGCCGAGCTCGGCCTTCCAGATCGGGGCGTGCACCATCGTCCGGATGCCGAGCTCCTCGGCCAGCGGCCAGTACCAGTCGTTCGTGCCGTCGATCATCCAGTTCCGGTCGATCGGCCGGTGAAACGTGAGGCGCGTGCCCTTCACATACGGGTTCTGCGCGAAGTCCCGCATCATCGCCGCGCCCTCGGCGGGCTTGTTCTGCGGAATCCGCGCCATCACGCCGAACCGGTCCGGGTACGCCGCGCAGGCCTCGAGCGCGTAGTCGGTCCGGTCGCCCTCCCAGCTTGGCGGCAGGATCAGCGCCCGGTCCACCCCGGCGGCGTCCATCAGGCTCAGCGCCTCCTCGTAGGAGAACGCCTCCTCACGGTGCCCGTTGAGCCGGATCCGTTCCCGGGCGCCCGGGACCCAGGGACGGTCGGGCGTCTCTTCCTTCCAGATGTGGATCTGGGAGTCGACGATGAACATCGGTGCGGTTCCTCGCTTCGCTCGGTGGAGGCGGACTGGACCTTGGAAACCAGCCCGGCGGCGGACGGCCGGGACGGCGCGACGGCGGCGGTTCGGGGACCGGCGGCTCGGCGATGGCGGTTCGTAGCGACGGCGGTTCGGGGCGATGGCGCGCGGATCGCGGCTCAGGCGACGGCGGCCAAGCGGTCGACGACGTGCTCGGCGATCGCGAGCGACGACGTCGCCGCCGGCGACGGGGCGTTGCGGACCGCGGTCACCGGGCCGAGGCGGCTGATCCGGAAGTCGTCGACGAGCGCGCCGTCGGCGTCCACCGCCTGCGCCCGCACGCCGGCGGGAGCGCGCACGACGTCAGGGGCCCGCAGCTCGGGCACATAGGCGCGGGCGGCGGCGACGAACGCCCGTTTGGACAGCGACCCGCGCAGCTCCCGCGCCCCGGCCCGCCAGTGCTGGCGGAACAGCCGGCGGGCCCCCGGCCAGCGCAGCACCGCCGCGAACTCCCGCGGGCTGACGTCACGGCGTCGATATCCCTCGCGGGCCGCGGCGAGGACGGCGTTGGGGCCGATGTCCACGCTGCCGTCCACCCGCGGAGTCAGGTGCACGCCGAGGAACGGATAGGCCGGGTCCGGCACCGGATAGACGAGGCCGCACACCAGGCCCGCCCGCTCGGGGACAAGCCGGTAGTACTCGCCGCGGAACGGTACGATCGCCGGCCCCGCGTCATCACCCGCGAGCCGCGCGACGACGTCGGACTGCAGCCCGGCGCACAGCACCACCCGGTCGAACCGGTACCGCTCCTCGCCGGCCCGCACCGACACACCGTCGACACCGTCCGGGGTCACGGCGGCGACCGGGGAGGCGAACAGCACCCGTCCGCCGGCGGCGCGCACGTCGTCCGCCATCGCGCGCGCCACGGCCCGGTAGTCGACGATCGCGGTCGTCGGCGAGTGCAGCGCCGCGACGCCGGTGACGTTCGGTTCCAGCTCCCGCAGCGCCGCCGGGTCGAGCCAGCGCACGCCCGGCACACCGTTGGCCTTCGCCCGCGCCTCGATACCGGCGAGCCGGCCGCGCTCGACCCCGTCGCGGGCCACGACGACCTTGCCGATCTCCTTGAACACCAGCCCGTGCTCGGCGCAGAACTCGCGCAGCAGCCCCGCGCCGCGCCGGCACAGCGTCGCCTTCAGTGAGCCGGGCTGGTAGTAGAGCCCGGCGTGGACGACCCCCGAGTTGTGCCCGGACTGGTGGGTGGCGACGTCGTCCTCCTTCTCCAGGACCGTCACCTCGGCGCCGAGCTGGGCGAGCCGGCGGGCGACCGCGAGTCCGACCAGCCCCGCCCCGACCACCCCGACCCGCCATCCCGACCCCGCCGGCAAGACCTCCGTCACCGGGCGCTCGGACTGGCCGTTCCGCTCGGCGTCCACGCTCACAGCGCGCCGCCGTGGCGGATCGCGACGGTCTTCACCCGGGTGTAGAAACGCGGACCTTCCAGGCCCTGTTCCTTGAATGGTGACCCGGAGTCGCCGAAGCCGCCGAAGGGCATGTGGACGTCCCATCCCGAGGTCGGCAGGTTCACCGAGACCTGCCCCGTGTTCGCCCGGTCGGCGAACGCGTGCGCCCGCGCCAGGCTGGTGGTGAAGACGGCGGCGGCGAGGCCGAAGGCCGAGTCGTTGGTCGCGGCCACCGCGGCGTCGAACCCGTCGACGACCTGGACGACGACGACCGGGCCGAAAACCTCCTCGCGCCAGATGTCCATGGTCGTCTCGACGTCGGTGAGGACGGTCGGGGTGACGTAGCAGCCGTGCGCGAGCGGCTCGTCGCTCGGCGCCTCGCCCCCGGTGACGACGTGGGCTCCCTGCGCCCGTGCCCGGCCGATGTGCTCCAGCACGTCGGCGCGGTGGCGGGCGGAGACGAGCGGGCCCATGGTGGTCGCCGGCTCCGCGCCCGGGCCGAGGCGCACCTCGGCGGCGGCGCGCGCCAGACCGTCGACGACCTGGCCGGCGACCGCACGATCGACGATGACCCGGCTGGTGGCGGTGCAGCGCTGGCCCGCCTGGCCGAACGCGGCGGCGGCGACCGTCGCCACGGCGAGGTCGACGTCCGCGTCCTCGAGCACCACCGAGGCGTTCTTGCCACCCATCTCGGTCTGCAGGCGCACGTTGCGGTCGGCGAGCCGCCGCTTGATCCGCTGGCCGACCGCGTTGCTGCCGGTGAACGACACGGCGGCCAGCCGCGGGTCGTCCAGCAGCGCGGCCTCGATCTCGCTCACCCGACCGGTCACCGTCGCGAAAACGCCGGACGGCAGGCCCGCCTCCCGCAATGCCTGTTCCAGGCGCAGGGCGACAAGTGGTGTCTCCGTCGCCGGCTTCAGAATCACCGCGTTTCCGGTCGCCAGCGCCGGCGCGATCTTTCTCGCCGGGGTGAGCAGCGGGTCGTTCCACGGGGTGATGAGGCAGACGACGCCGAGCGGCTCTGTGCGCACACTCGTCTGCGTTCCGGGCCGGGAATCGACAAGCAGATAGCCGTAGGGCGCACGTGCCAGGCCCGCGTAGTAGTCAAGAAAGTCCGCGGACTTCTCGACCTCGATGGTCGCCTCGGCACGGGTCTTGCCCATCTCGGCGACCAGGTCCGCGGCGACGTCCTCCCGGCGGCTGCGCAGGTTGGCCGCGCCCGCCGCCAGCACCCGCGCCCGCTCGAGCGGCGACGTGTCCCGCCAGCGCGCCGCTCCCTCGGCCGCCGCGTCGTAGAGGGTGGTGACCTCCGCCGGCGACATGGCCGGTACCCGCCCCACCACCCGCCGCAGGTCGGCTGGGTCCAGCACGTCGATGAAGACGCCCTCGGGCGGTGACATGAGGGCCAAGCCCGGGCCTGTCGGCGCCGTTGGTGCCATGGGCTCCCGACCGTCCTCTCGCTCGCTACCGCGCCAGGGGCTGGTGCCCCGGCCGCTGATCGAGCACGATGGTAGGAGCGGTCCGCCGTCAGCGGACACACACAGAACCGCAAGCTAAGGTGTACGCCGCGGGCCACGACGGACGGCACGGACGGCGGGCGAGACGGTCCATGATGGGTTTCGTACGCCTGTCTATCCGCCGCCGGAGGATTTATGAGCCACGTCGTCATCGTGCATTACCGGGCGCGCCCGGGCGCCGAGCAGAAGGTGGCGGACTCGCTGCGCGAAATGGTCAGGCACACCCGGGCAGAGCCCGGCAACACCGCCTATCACGTCGCTCGGTCGCCGACGGATCCAGTGGTTTTCGCTATCTACGAGGAATACGTCGACGAGGCGGCGATGCGTGCGCACACCGAATCCGCGCATTTCGCCCGCTGGCTGCGCGAGGGCACCCTGYCGTACCTCGCCGAACGGATCCGCCACGACCTGGCCGGCCTCGACCCGGCCGACCACGCCAGCCCAGCGGGCCAGCCCGGCGCGGGCCGGGCGGTGTCACGAGACTGAGGCGGCAACAAAGCCGTCAGGCAGTCAGGCAGCCGGACCCTCAAGGAGGTCAACGATGGTCGACATGCTCGAAGCGGACGCCCGGGTGGCGACCGACGCCGCGCCGCGCTACCTCAAGCAGCTCGCCTCCCACCTCGGCCGGCACTCCGAACCGGTCGAGACTCCCCACGGCACCATGCTGACGATCGCCGGCGGCACCTGCCTGCTCACCGCCACTGGCGACGCACTCGTGCTGCACGCGACCGCGCCCGCGGCCGAGGACCTCGACCGCGTCAAGGACGTCGTCGGCCGCCACCTGGAACGCTTCGGCGCCCGCAACGAACTCACCGTCACCTGGACCTGACCATCCGGGCCTTCCCGCGCCCCGCGCTTCCCGCGGGCTGTGCATGCCGATAATGCCATCCGCCCTGGTCAGGGTGGCCGCAGCCGTTGGGGCCGGTGGCTGCGCGAGGATGCCACCTCATGGTGCTTCGGCTGACCTACCTCGGTGTCACGAACGCGTTCGCGCTGCTGCGCCTGCTGCCCCGCAGCGATCACGACAAGGACATCGAGATCCTCACCCTGCGACACCAGATCGCCGTGCTGCACCGCCAACTCGACGGCCACCGGCTCCAATTCCAACCCGCCGACCGCGCCCTGCTCGCCGCACTCCTGCACACGCTGCCGCGGCCAACCCTGCGCGACCTGCGRCTACTCGTGCGCCCGGAGACGGTGCTGCGCTGGCACCACACAACCTGATCGCCCGCTACCACGCCAGAGCTTCCCGCCCCAGACGGCGTGGCCGGCCCCGCACCGTGGCCTCGATCCGCACCCTGGTGCTGCGGCTGGCCCGGGAGAACAGCAGCTGGGGCTACCGGCGGATCCACGGCGAACTGCTGACCCTCGGCATCAAAGTCGCCCCGTCCACCGTCTGGGAGATCCTGTACCAGGCAGGCATCGACCCCGTGCCCGAGCGGACCGCTACCACCTGGGCCGGCTTCCTGCGGTCCCAGGCCCACGCGATCCTCGCCGCCGACTTCTTCGAAACGGTGACCCTGGCTGGGACCCGCCTGTACATCCTCGCGGTGATCGAACATTCCAGCCGCCGTATCCGGATCCTCGGCGCCACTGCTCATCCCACCACCGCGTGGGTGACCCAGGCCGCCCGTAACCTCGCCATGGACCTCCAGGACGCCRGCTCGACCGCCCGCTACCTCATCCGCGACCGCGACGGCAAGTACCCCGCCCTGTTCGACGCGATCCTGGCTGACGTCGGGATCGCAGTCGTGCGCAGCGGCGTCCGAGTCCCACGGATGAACGCGATCATGGAGCGGTGGGTGCGCAGCTGCCGCCGGGAACTCCTCGACCGAACCCTCATCTACAACCAGCGCCATCTCCTGCACACCCTGCGCACCTATGAGGCGTTCTATAACGCGCACCGTCCCCACCAGGGCATTGCCAACTCCAGACCGCTCCGGCCGCCGCCCGAACCGATCACCGCCCCGGACCGGCTCACCCACCTCGACATCCGCCGGCGCGACCGGCTCGGCGGCATCCTGCACGAGTACGAACATGCGGCCTGACCTGCCCGGACGTACTTTTCGGCAGGTACAAGGTCTGGAACCGCCAACGCAAGGACGAGGTCCTCCTCGACGTCGAGGACGTCGGCCTCGGGCACACCACCAAACTGCGCTGGAACCCCGCCGACGAATGGGTCTGGTCGGAGGAGACCGCCCACCCGGAGATCATCGACACCGAGACGTTCACCCAGGCACAACAACTCCTCGCCGGCCGGGGACGCGGCCCCGGCGACCAGAAGCGACCGCGCACCCGCCAGCCCTACGCGCTCCGGGGAGCGCTCTACTGCGGCGTTTGCGACCGCAAGATGCAAGGCCACACCGCCCGAGGCGTCGCCTACTACCGCTGCCGCTACCCACAGGAATACGCCCTCGCGAACACCGTCAGCCACCCCACCAACGTCTACCTCCGCGAGGACGCCATCCTGCCCGCCCTCGACAGCTGGCTCGCCCGCGCCCTCGCTCCCCCGCAGCTCTCCACGACTCTCGACGCCATGGTCGCGGCCCAGACCAGCACGACAGCCGATGATCTCGCCTGCGAACAGGCCCGACGGGCCATCGAGGACAGCAACGCCAAACTGGCCCGCTACCGAGCCGCGCTGGACGCCGGAGCCGACCCCGCAGTCGTCACCGGCTGGATCGCACAGGCCCAAGCGGAGAAGACCACCGCCGAGCGGGATCTCCGCGAGGCACGGCAAGGACAGGAGCGGCAGCTCACGCGCGAGGAGATCAGCAGCCTGGTCGCGTCCCTGGGCGAGGCAGCCAAGGCGTTCGCCGAGGTGGAACCAGTGGAGAAGACGGACTTGTACCGCCATCTAGGCCTACGCCTGACCTATCAGGTCGAGACCAACACGGTGAAGGCCTACCTGAAGATCGACGATGCCTACCGTGGGGTAATGGATCGTGTCCGAGGGGGGACTTGAACCCCCACGCCCGTTAAAGGGCACTAGCACCTCAAGCTAGCGCGTCTGCCATTCCGCCACCCGGACCGGTGACTCCCGGGCTCACCGCCCGAGTGCAAAGCAGATGCTACACGGTCTCGCAGGGTGCCTGTCGCAACCCCAGACCACGGCTGGATCAAGGCCCGACAGCGGCCAGCACAGGCATCCGACGAGGTGGTGGAGGCGTCCGGCGTGCCATCGGCGACACGTTGCGCGGCTGGGCGATGGGCGATGGGCCTAGCTCTGGCGATGCAGATCGGCGTCGGTAGCGCGCTGGTGATCGACAGCGTCGGACTGCTACGCGAGCTCACTGGCGCACTACGCCCCGTCAGCCCCTGGCTGCGTGGACGTGACGACAAGCGTGTTGTTCTGGTGGCGCTTCRCCAAGGACATGGCCTCATCGGCATGGTGAGCGTGCCCTTGGCGGTGACGGCCTTGGCGACCTTAGCGACGACCACCATGCCGGCTGGCCCCGATCGGGTGCACCCGTCCATCGCCGTGACAGGGCACGGGTACCGGCTCGCCCGCGGCTCGCGTCGCGTTGACGCCGAGAGCGGCCGAGGTCGCGCTGCTCTGGGTTGTCAGTGCTCTTTGCGGCCCCAGGCGGAGATGACCGGGAAGGCCGCGAGGTCAAGCCGGCCGCGTCGAGGTCCGCCAGGTGCTGGTCGATGTCTTCTTCCGTGGCCAACCCCGCGGCGGTCAGGTGGCTACGCGCCCGTTCGATCAAGGTGCGCTGGAGCCGGGCCGGGGCGGGGCCGGCGAGAGAGAAGCAGGCTTGGGCTTGGGCTTCGACGTCGGTGAGGCCGACGCCGCGGAGCCGGTGAGGAAGCGTGCGCGCATAGCCGAGGTCGGTGCGGCGGGCCTGGAGTGTCCAGCAGGCGTTGCGGAGCCGGTTCGCGCGGGCTTGGGCGGGGCTATCGCGTCGGGGCAGGCGAGAGGCTGGAGTGGGGGTCGGCGGACTCGATCAGTGGCCAGCCTCCTGGCCGCAGGGTCTGAGCCATTGTGCGCAGGGCCGGGTCGCGGCTGGGGGCGTGTTCCAGCACCAGGCGGGCATGCGCGAGGTCGAAGGCGCCCGGCGGGGCGGGGTCGGCTCCGATGTCGTGTAGGGCGACCTCGAAGGACAGGTCGCCGGCCTCCCGCAGAAAGGTCACGTCGACGACGGTGGCCAGCACACAGCCGGCTAGCCCGACGCGTCGGGCTAGCCATGCCGGCACGGTCGCCGCTCCCGCGCCGATCTCCCAGCAGCGACGCCCGGCAGCGACGCCCGGCAGCGACGCCGAGCCTGTCCAGGTGGCGGAAGGTGTTCGCGTCGAGCAGGGCGGCGAGCGTCTCGTAGTGCTCGCGCAGAAGCCTGTTGGCCGCCGGTCGCGGGGCGGCGCCGGCCACGTGATCGGTCACGGCGTGGCCTTTCCATCGCCGAAGTTTCTGCGCAGCGTCTCGCCGTTCGGGCTTCCCCCGAGGGCGGCTGAGATCTTGTCCCAGGACCAGCCCTGGGCGCGGGCCTCACGGACCGCCAGCGCCATCGCCGTCTGGGCGACACGGCGCGCGTCGACGGCGTTCTTCATCAGCTCCCCAGTCGTTACCACGCCAACAAGTGTGGCACATAATGTGGCACCAAACGAGGGATCGCGGATTCGTTGACCGCATACCTCCCATTCCGGAGAAGCACACGCCTCCGCAGCCCGCGCCTCATCGCCACCGGCAGGTCGCCGAGTCGTTCGGCCAGGGCGCCGCACGCTACGACCGCGTCCGGCCGCCCTATCCCGCCGATCTGGTGAACGCGATCCTTGCCGCCAGCCCCGGCCGCGATGTCCTCGATGTCGACTGCGGAACCGGCATCGAAGCCCGACAGTTCCAGGCGGCTGGATGCCGGGTACTCGGCGTCGAGCCCGACGCACGAATGGCCGCGTTCGCGCGGCGCGCTGGGATCGAGGTCGAGGAGGCGACGTTCGAGGTGTGGGATCCGGCCGGCCGGAACTTCGACGCGGTCATCGCCGGCACGGCCTGGCACTGGGTCGACCCGGTCGCCGGAGCGGCCAAGGCCGCACAGGTGCTACGGCCCCGCGGCCTACTCGCGCCCTTCATCACGTGTTCCAGTACCAACCCGCGGTGCTGGACGCCCTTGCCACCGCCTACCAGCAGGCCGCACCGGACACGCCGGTCAACCTCGAGTCCCTGAGGCATGCCCTCGACGCCTACCAGACGCTGTTCACCACGATCGCCGACGGGATCCGCCAGGCAGACAGGCTCAGCGAACCGAAACAGCGACAGTTCGCGCGGGAACGCACCTACACCCGCGACGAATGGTTCGACCAACTGCCCACACACGGCCGCCTCAACCTGCTTCCACCCTGCGACTGGGACGCGATCCGCCGCACCGGGCGTGGTGACGGCCGGACTCAGCCTGCTAGAGGGTCGCGATGACGCTGGTGACGCGATAACGCGATGACGCTGGTGAAACGAACGACGGCCCACCGGCGGTCAGGCCTTGGCGTCCGACCAGCGGTCAACGACCGCGATGTCGACGACGAAGCGGACCGGGCTGCCGGCGGCCCAGTAGGCGGCGGTGGCGGCGAGCGCGTGCCGGGTCGCGGCGACGGCCTGGTCCGCGTGCTGCGCGGGGACGTGCAGGAGCAGCTCGTCGTGCAGGCAGAGCACGATCTCGCCGCCGAGCGGCCCGAGGGCCTGACGGACCGTCACCGCCCAGGCCTTGAACAGCTCGGCGGCGGCGCCCTGGACGACGGCGTTGCGCGCGAACCGGCCCCACGCCGCGCTCGCCCGGCCCAGGTCCAGGTCCGTGTCCAGGTCCGCGTTCGTGGCCCCCGCTCCAGCTCGGGCTCCCGCCCCGGCCCCGGCCCCGGCCCCGGCCCCGGCTCCGGCTCCGGCTCCGGCCATGTTCGTCGCCCCGGTCGTGGCGGCCGCGAGGGCGCGCAGCGGAATCCGACGGCCGCCGAACGTCCGCAGCGCAGCCTCGGCCTCCCCATCCGGTCGGGTCGGGGCCGGCCGGTTCTGGCCCACAACGGCGACGGACGACGGGCGCTGGAGCGCGGCGCCGGGCGGCGGCGATGTCGGCTCGAGCGGGCGGCCGAGGGCGGCGGCGCGGCCGGCGGCGTCAGCCGCGTCCAGATAGGCCAGCGCCACCGGGTAGGTCTCGCGCATCTGGCGTAGTGCCTGGCCGGCGGCGCCCGTCGTCTGGCCGTACATCGCGGCGAGGACCGCGACCTTCGCCGTCGGGCGGTCGACCCCGAGCCGGGCCGCGACCGGGGCGTACAGATCGTCCTGCGCGGTCGCTTTCGCGAGCTCCGGGTCGCCGGAGACGACGGCCAGCACCCGCGGCTCGATCTGGCCGAGGTCGGCGCGCACGAACCTGTACCCAGGCTCCGCGACCACCAGGACCCGCAGGTCGGCGGGCAGGTTGTGCAGCCCGGCCGCGGCGGTCATCCGCCCGGCGGCGCCGTCGCTGCCATGCCACTCGCCGCGCAGCCGGCCGTCGGCGCCGACGTGGGTGTCCAGCCAGCGGAAACCGTAGGTCGTCGCGATCCGCTCGGCCTTGCGCCAGGTCAGCAGCTCGTCGACCACCGGGTGTGTCCCGCGCAGCGGCGTCAGCCGCCCCGCCCTGGTATCGGGCACATCGATCCCCAGCGCGGCCAGGCCCGCCCGGATCGACGCCGGGTTGCGCAGGTCGACCGACGAGCCGAGATGCCGCAGCACCGGGGCGTCCCGCTCCCGCCGCGCCGCCGCCTCCCCGACGGCGTCGCGGGACCGCGGCCCGACGATCTCGCCGATCGTCACCTCGGCCGTCGCCCGGTCGACGGGCAGCCCGACGCGCCACAGCTCGTGGGCGAGCAGCTCGGCGGCCGACTCGGCCCGCGCCGTCAGCACCGCGAGCGGGAGCCGGCCCGGCCGCGTCCGTGGGTCGGGCAATGCCCGCAACGCCTCCTCCTGCGCGGCCATCACGACCAGCGCGAGCCGAGCGAACCGCCCCGCCCTGGCCAGCCGCTCACCCAACCCGCCCGCGGCGGTGCCGCGCAGCGTCTCCTCGACCCAGCCCGTCCGCAGCTGCCCGTCCGGCCCGACCGGGTCGTCCGCCTCCGGGTCGTCGGCGTCCTCGTCGTCGACGATCGCGAGCAGGTCGAGCTGCCCGTCCCGCCGCGGCCGGTGCGGCGCGGGCGGGACCGGCAGGCCGCGCACAGCCGCCCACACCGCCCCCGGATCGTCCCGGTGCCCGCCGCGCAGCACCCGGTGCACCGCCGCCAGGTCCCAGCACAGCGCCGGCCCGCCACCGCCGACCCGCACCGCGCCACCGACGCCGGCCGTCAAGGTCAGCGGCGACCCCGAGCCTCGCGTCGACCACCACACCCAGCGGGGCCCGACCGCGGCCTCCACCTCCGCCAGCAGCCCACCGGCCTCGGCCGCCTCG
The DNA here is from genome assembly GCF_001854645.1 of Pseudofrankia sp. EUN1h. Taxonomy (NCBI): domain Bacteria; kingdom Bacillati; phylum Actinomycetota; class Actinomycetes; order Frankiales; family Frankiaceae; genus Pseudofrankia; species Pseudofrankia sp. EUN1h. Next base: position 63,268 of record NZ_MBLN01000003.1, read on the forward strand.
GCCCATCCCCCGCCGTCCCACGCCAGCGCCGTCCCGACCCCGGCGACCGTGACCACGGCCACCGCGTCCCCACGCCCTACCCCGGCCGCGCGCAGCACCTCGACCGCGCGGACGGCGTCACCACCCGATGCCGCCGCACCGGGGAGACGCGCTACCGAGGCCACACCCGCATGCTGCCGCACGCCACCGACAAACCGGCGCCGCACCTGCGCCGTCGGCGTCCGCCCGACGGCACGTGACCGATTGATCACCATCTCCGTGTCGCCGCGGTCGCGAACTCGGCCGAATCACGCCCGCGACGACACACCCGCGACGATCATGAGTGGAGGCGGGTGACCGCGGGTGCGGCGAGAGGTGTCAGCCGAGGTCGGCGAGGCGGCGAGCGGCGCCGGCGCCCTCGTGCTCGATCCAGGCGGCTGGCTCGGGGCCTGGCGGGGTGACGATCACGGTGTCGATGCCGAGCTTCGCGTAGTCGACCATGCCGTGAGCGAAGGCGTCGAGGTCACCCTCGCGCGGCGGCCCCCCGACGTGGATGATCGTCTTGCGGATCTCGGCATGGTCGCGACCGGCCTCGTCGCAGTGCCGGCGCAGCACGTCCAGCTTGTGCGCGATCTCCTCGACGGACGCAGCCGCCAGGTTGCAGGCGTCGGCGTACCGCGCCACGAGCCGCAGCGTCTTGCGCTCGCCACCCCCGCCGATCATGATCTCCGGATGGGGCGTGCGGACCGGACCGGGTACGCACCATGTCTCGGCGAGCTGGTAGTGCCTGCCCTCGAACGGCCCGTTGTCATCCGGGTCCCACATCTGCAGGCAGATCCGTAGCGCCTCCTCCAGGCGTTCGAACCGCTCGGCCGTCGGCGGGAACGGAACCCCGAGCCCCAGATGCTCGCGCTCGTACCAGGCCGCGCCGATCCCGAGCGTCGCCCGGCCGCCGGACAGGTTGTCGAGCGTCGTGGCGATCTTGGCCATCAGCCCCGGGTGACGGTAGGTGACCCCGCCGACGAGGGCCCCGATCTGGACCGTGGACGTGTGCGCGGCGAGGAAGCCCAGCGTCGTGTAGCACTCGAGCATCGCGTGCTCGGGCCCACCAAGCGGCTCCATCTGGAAGTAGTGATCCATCACCGACAGCCAGCCCACCCCGGCCGCCTCGGCGGCCGCGCCGACGTCGGCGAGCCGCGGTCCCAGCCCCGCCGGCCCGTCCGGATGATCGAACCCGACGATATGGATCCCCAACCGCATGTCAGCCTCCCGCCCGGAGCATAGGCACGCCCTCCCCCACCCACACCAGGGCCGAGAGCCGAGCAGCCAGGGCTCCGACGTGGGTCCGACCGAGCTGGGACTCGGCCGCCGGCGTCCCCTGGAGGGACCTCGGACATCGACTACAGAAGGTGCTCGGACGCACACGGCTGAACCGGCCGCAGGCAGCCGATCGCGGCCAGGGCGGGGTCATTCCACCCGAGGCCGGCACGCCCAGGCGGGGTGGCCGTCCACCACGACCCCTGGGCGAACGCGGATCGTGGCAGACCGCCGCGCCCATAGCCCCACCCAACCAACACACATCGATAGCACTGCCGCGAAGCGTGTCAGCTCAGGCTGTCCATGTGCTTGACCATCTGCCACGATCCGTCAGCGGTGGTGGGCCTGTCATCGACCGCGGTGTTCACGGGTGCCCATATGCCGTGCCTCACGGTCAGCTCCCGGGGCATGACGGTGAAGGGGCGATGGAAAAGGTCACACCACCGACAAACCGGCGCCCCGAGCCCCACCCGGCGAAACTCAGGCAAGCGGCGAGTCGTCCGGCAGGCGGCGGACGGCGGGCAGGTATCCATCCAGGTCGCCGGGCTCGAACCGGCGTTCCCGCACCGACCACCAGAGCCGGCCGCCGGGGTCCCCCCGCAGCTTGTAGGACCCGTCCGGGCGTAGGACGGCCCAGCCGTCCGGCGGCAGGTGGACCAGCGTCGCGGCGGGGGTGAACGGCAGCTGCCAGAGCCGGATCGTGCCGTCGCTGCCGCCGCTGTACAGGCCGGTGCCGTCTGGTGTGAACGCGACCGACCAGACCCACTCGGCGTGGCCGGACAGGACCGCGGGCTCCCGGTCACCGTCGAGATCCCAGACCCGGACCGTCCCGTCCTGCCCACCGCTGGCCAGCCGGGTGCCGTCCGGCGAGAAGGCGAGGCAGGCGACCGCCGGTGGATGGACGAGCAGGCGGGCGCGTTCCTGGCCGGTTGTCACGTCCCACAGGCGGACCCTGCCGCCGTCGCCGCCGCTGGCGAACTGCGTTCCGTCCGGTGAGAAGGCGACGGCTCGCACCCAGTAGGCATAGCTGCGCAGCCGGGTCAGCTGACGTCCGGAGGCGACGTCCCACATCCGGACCCAGCCGTCGCTGCCGCCGGTCGCCAGCCGCCGGCCGTCCGGCGCGTAGGCGACCGCCAGCGCCCAGGGAGTGGTGAGGGCCGGGCCCACCTCCTCGCCGGTGGCGGTGTCCCAGCGGCGGACGGTCCCGTCGCGGCCCGCGGTCGCGAGGTGGGCACCGTCGGGCGAGAAGGCGACGGCGTGGATCGGCGCGCCGTGGCCCTCCAGGCGGACCTCGGGGGCGGCGGGCAGGCCCTCCTCGCCGGGCTGTCCGCCGGGCTGTCCGCCGAGCGGGCGCGGAACCTGGCGGATGGCGGCCACACCGTCGTCGCCGCCGTGAGCGAGGAACCGGCCATCGGGTGAGTAGGCGACCGAGCGCACCCACGGAGTGCCGTCCGCCATCCGCTCCAGCTGGCCTTCGACCCCGGTCGACCAGACCTGGACCGACACGCCGCCCGCGACAACCTGCGAGCCGTCGGGGTGACAGGCCAGCGAGAGGACGGCCCCGCCGCCAGCCGCGACCATCTTCCGCCGTTCACGCGAACGGACGGTCCACACCCGGACGGTGCCGTCGTCACCAGCCGAGGCCAGCAGCTCGGTGTCGGGCGAGAACGTCACCGCCGACACCCGGCCGGCATGGCCGACGAGGCGGGCCCGCGGCGATCCGTCGGCGAGGTCCCAGACCAGCAGGCCCTGCGCGCCACCGGCGGCGAGGAGGGTGCCGTCGGGGCTGACACACAGGCCGCCCGCCGGACCCACCGAGCCGATCAGCGACGCCTCCGCCCGGCCGTCGAGAACGTTCACCAGGCCGACCCGGCCGTCCTCGTGTAGATACGCGAGCCGACCGTCGGGCGCGAAGGCCAGCGCCACCACAGCCGCTTCCGGTGTGGTGAGGCGGGCTCGCTCCAGGCCTGTGACCGCCTCCCAGACCACCAGCTCTCCCGCCGCGCCCGCCGCCGCGAGCAGCGCCCCGCCGGGCTGGAAGCCGACGGCCGTCGCGCCGCCGCGGGGCGCGGCGAGGCGAACGATGACATCGCCGGTGCCGGCCGCCCACACCGTGACCACGTCCTGCCCACCGCCGGCCAGCAGGCTCGTGTCCGAGCTGAACGAGAAGATCCGCGCGGTCTGGTCGGCGCCGCTCATCGCCCGGCAGGCCCCGGTGGTCAGGTCGACGACCTGCGGCCTGCCGTCGACGTGTCCCGCCGCCCGCTGGCCGTCCGGCGCCAGCACCGCTCGCGGCGCCGGCGCGAGGCCGACCGTCGGCGGTCCCGCGGGTGTCGACGGCGCCACGGCCGCCGCCAGTGGCACGGCCGCCGCCAGTGGCACGGCAGCGATTGTCGGCACGGCGCTCGGCGTCGACGCGGCCCCGGTGCCGCGGTCCCAGGTCACGGTCGTGCCGTCGGCGGTGAGGGCGCGCAGCCGGCCACCGTCCGCGGTGAACGCGAGATCCAGCGCACCCGGCTGGGGGGCGACACCCACCGTGGCCGCGTCGCGGCCGACGACGGCGGCGGCGGCGAGCTCCGGGCTGCCGGCGACCCGCTCGTCGAGGTCGGTTCCGACGAGGGCCGCGCCGTCCCAGCGAGAACCCGTCACCACCGCGCCGACCAACGAACAGCCGACGAACGTGGCGCCGGTCAGGTCGGCGCCGCTGAGGTCGGCGCCGACGAGCCGTGAGTACTCGAACCGGGCACCGGCGAGCCGCGCACCGGCGAGACAGGCCCCCGTGAAATCGGAGCCGAGCGCCGTGAGGCCGGCCATGTCCGACCCGGTGAGGTCGGCGTTGCTGACGACGCAGTCGGCGAGCGTCGACCCGGTCAGCTCGACGCCGCGCAGCTCGCGGCGGGACAGGTCCAGGCCCTCGTGCCGGCCCCGGGCCAGCCCGGTGGCCGCCGGGACCGGCGCGCCGAGGTGGCGCGCCACCGCCAACGCGTTCGTCCGCTCGGGTCCCGACGTCCCGGGCGCGTCCAGCACGGACCGCGCCCAGGCCAGCGCCGCGTCGCCACCGGCCTCGGCGGCGAGGAACTCGACCATCAGGGGGGACATCTCGCGCAGGGCCAGCAGGCGGGGCCGGCCGCCGCCGGCCAGCTCGGTCGCCAGCTCGGCGGCGACCAGGTAGTCGGCCACCGAGTCGTGCACGAACCCGAAACGTCCGTCCTCTCCGCGGGTCAGCAGCGTCCCCGAGCCGACGAGGTGGGCGGCATGGTCGGGTTCCAGCACCGCGTCGGACAGCGCGGCCAGGGTCTCGGCGGCGGTGCCGGTGAGCTCGGAGAGGCTGACGGTGCCAACGCCGTCCCGCCACATCCGCACGGCGAGCACCGTCACCATCCGCCGACGTTGGACGGCGCCGAGCGTCTCGGCCGCGCCGGGTGGCCGAGCGCGGGCCACCTCGACGTCGATCCAGGCCGACACCAGCTCCCGGTAGAGCCCGGCCGCGTCGGATCCGTCCCCGGGCGTGGCGACCCGCAGCAGCCGGTCGGGGTCGAGGGTGGCGACGAAACCAAGCATCCGGGGGTTGCGGGCGAGGGCCACCAGATCGTGCGCGGACCGGATCGCCGCGAGGCATTCCCGCGCGCGCCGCTCGGCCAGGCGACCGGGGCCGGGGGAAGGGCCGAGGGAAGGGTCGGGGGCGGTGCCGGGGGCCGCGTCGGAACCGGCGTCGCCGGATTCGAGGTCATCGGCGGTGTCGGGATCGCTGAACAGGTTGGTGAGGAAGGCCAGGATCTGTTCCTCGGTGAACTCCTCCAGCCGGGCCAGGCGGCTTCCCGGCTCCAGTTCGACCCGGCGCGCGAGCGCGGTCCGCACCTGGTCGGTCGAGCGGAAGTGCTCGAGCCGACTGGTGATGACGATCTTCGCTTCCCCCGTCGCGCCGGCCAGCAGGCGGTCGAGGTGCTCCGCGGCCTTCTCGTACGTGACGCGGAAGGAAAGCTCGTCGAATCCGTCGAACAGCAGCACGAGCCGTCCGGTCCGCAGCAGGTACTGGAACCGCCGACGGTCGAATTGCTCCTCCCCCGCGGCGATGAAGTGCGCGGCGACCAGCTCGTCGAGCGAGTGGGCCTTCTCATGGCCACGCAGGTCGATGAGCACGGGCGTCAGGTGCGGGTAGCGATGAGGAAGCGCTCGGGCGACCTGGCGAAGCAGGAACGTCTTTCCCTGGCCCGCTCCACCGAGCAGGACGACCACTCTGGCGCCGTCGCCGACCAGCCAGCCGATGACCTGGTCGACCGCGTCGTTCGCGATCCGATCGCCGCCGGGCTCGAGGCGACGCAGCCGCTGGGCGACGTACAACGACGGCGGGTATCGCGCGTCGGCGGCCAGGCGGGCGGCCTGCCGCGCCTGATAGGGCCTCAGGTCGTACAGCCCCTGATATTCCGGAAAGCTGGTCAGTCGGACACCCCGCCGGCTGGCCGCGGCGACCAGGTCGTCGGCCGCGCGCGGGCCGCCGTAGACCAGCTCGGAGACGACGTTCGGATCGGCGGCGGAGTACGCGCGGTGAACGCCGTCCACGAAGTCCCACAGCCCGGCCTCGTCGATGCCGTGCTCGTAGACGCCGACCGCGATCTGCGCGATGACCCCGTCCCGTTCCCGCGCGACGCGAAGGTACGGTGCGTCTCCGGGCGAGGTGCGCAGGATCGTCACCTTCGCGGCGGAGTGCCGTAGTCGGGTGGCCTCGACGACGCGGGCGAGAAATCCATCGGCCTCTGCCGTCTCGACGGCCAGAGCCGGCAGGTCGGCCGGGGCGGATGGGGCGTCCGGACCGGGGAGGGATGCCGGGGTCGGCCGGGTGGAGGTCGTGCCGGCACGCCGGGGCAGTGCCGTCCCGACGTCGCGCCATGCCCGCCGCACGCTCGCCGGCCCGGCCCGTTCGTCCTCGCCCGTCGGGGCCCACCCCGCCGGCCCCGGCTGGTACGTCCGGCCGATCCGCCGCAGGCCGTCCGCGTCGACGCGGACGAGTTGGTAATGGCCGGCGCCCGCGGGCAGCGGCCGGTCCGGGACAGCGCCCAGCGCGAGCGGGCCGGCCGGTGTCGTCGGCGACGGCGGCGACGTGAACGCCCGGGTGTCGGCACTCTCCGGCTCGCCGTGTAGCAGCAGGTTGAGCCGCCCGCCCTCGGGCGTCGAGTCCGCCCCGGCCGCGGGCCCGGGACGACCGTCACCGCCGCGCGGCGGTTCGGGCGCGTGATGGCGGATGCCGATCCGCAGCCATCCGCGCTGCTCGTACGGGGCCAGCGCGGCGTCGAACCAGCGCTCCTGCCGGGGTCCCAGCGTCGCCGGTGGCGACGTCAGATGGGTGGTCGCGAAGGTCGTGTTGAGCCCGGCGACGGCCACCCAGAGCCGCGGCATCTCGAACAGGGACCACTGCTGGTCGACCAGGAATCCGCAGTCGGTCGTGTCCGGGTAGAACGCGGTCAGCAGGGCTCGGTAGTGCTTCCACTTCGGCCAGAACGGAGGCTCGGGTTCCTCGTCGTCGCCGGCGCAGCTCGCGAAGTAGCCACGGCACAGGTCGTGGTTCACGTCCCGGGGGCCCGGCACGATCGCGACGTGCTCGCGCGGGATGTCCAGCGCCTCCGCGAGGTCGGCGAGCACCGTCGCGGCCTGGGTGAACTCCGGCCTGCGCGCACTCGCCGTCAGGTCGCCGGTGACCACGACGAGGTCCGGCCCGTGCCCCGCCTCGTCGGCCATCCGGCGGACGTCGTCGACGAGGTCGCGGCCGAGGGCCCGCAGCGGCGCGCCGGTCTGCCCCGGGCCGGCGACGAAGGCCTCGCCGTCGCCGATCCGTAGGTTCGGCAGGTGCAGCACGGTCACGGCCGACCGGACGGCGGACTCGGCCGGATCGACGGGCTCGGCCGGGCCTTCCGGTCCAGTCAGGGCCCGTCCAGCGGCATCGGCGGCCGCGGCGGGATCCGCCCCATCGGAGCCCGAGGGAGGCACGGCCACGGCGACGGGACCCGCCAGGGCGCGAGGCGTGCCATCCAGGCCGGGCCTGGGACCGGCTCCCCCACCGCGCGCGCCGCCCCCGGCGGGCGGCCGGTCGCCGTCCTCCGCGACGGCGGCGAGGATCCGCCGGGCCAGCGCGGCGACATGCTCGCGTTGCCGCGCCACGTCGAAGCGGCGATCCCGCCAGTCCTCGTACTGCCGGCCGGCGAGTACCGCGACCACGTCGTGGACGGCCCCATGGTCCGCGGGCTCCAACGAGCCGATGTCGATCCAGTAGATCGGCAGAACCAGACCGGCGCGATGAAGCCRCCGTTCCCGGCTCAGGAACCGCCGAAGCTCCGCGACACACTGCRCACTCGCCAGGTAGCTCGGCGAGATGATGGGCACCAGCACGCTGGCGGTGTCGAGAGCACCGCTGATCCGTTCCTCCCAGGCCTGACCCCACACGAGATGGTCACGGTCCCGGAACACGGGCATGTCGCGTCCGGCGTGGACGCGCAGCTCCTGGGAGAGCATCCTGTGCAGCAGCCCAAGCTGGGCTCCGCCCTGATCCTCGTCAGCGTGCGCGTAGCTGAAGAAACAGGCTGGCTCGGCCAACAGCACCCCCGTGGCGTGGCGAGTCCGTCAGGCGTGTGGACGGTCCGCACACCATCATTGTGCCTACGGTAATGGGGCTGATGGCCTTAGTGACACGGCCGTCGCCATCGTGACTACGCCGGCGCCGATGCCGCCCTACCTCAACCCCGCGACGGGGCCGCCGTCAGCTGRCTCTCGGCTCACCGATGCTGGCCGGACGTCTCCCGCGCATGGCCCAGCCCGGCGAGCGCGGCCTCGCGCGCGGTGCGCACGGTCGGCCGGGTTCCGATGCCCGGACGCAACCGCAGCGCATTGTCCAGGTCGTCGAGCGCGTCGGCGTAGTCCCGCAGCGCGGCGTGTATCTCGCCACGGCCGGCGAGCGCCTCGACCGCGTCCGGCGCGATGGTGAGTACCGAGCCGAAGCAGGCCACCGCCGCCCGCAGGTTGCCCGCCAACCGCAGCGCCCGGGCCAGCTCGATCTTCACCACGAGCTCGGAGGGCAGCCGCCCCACCGCGGCGCCGAGCTGCGCGGTCGCGCCCGCGTACTGCCCCGTCTCGAGCAGCAGGCGCCCCTGCGCCACGAGCAGCCAGCCGACCGCCGCGTGGTCCTGCGCCATCTCGTAGTAGTTCGCGGCGAGCCGGTACTTGTCACCGGCCTCGTCGAGGCGCCCGCCGCGGAAGTACACGTCCCCGAGCAGTGACGCGGCGCGGCCCAGGTCCCGGGTCGTGACCGCCTGCGGATCGGCGACCACGCGTAGAGCCTGGCGTTCGGCCAGCATCAGGTCGTCGTCGGCGAGCGCCGCCTCGGCTGTCTCCAGGAGGGCCGAGACCGTCGCGGTCGCCGGGCGGCCCGCTCCAGACCCGCCGGGGACGACGAGGTCACGCGACGGYCCGCGGAACCGCCCGCTCAACAGCGTCGGGTCACGCCGCCCGCCGGGGGGCTCCGGAGCGTCCGACGTCGGCGGCGCGACACGAATCACATGCCGGTCCACCAGTGCGCGGATCACCGACGCGGAGGGACGTTCCTCCTCCGGACGCCACCCCGGCGATTCACCCGGTTGTCCCGGGGCCACCACGCGCAGCCAGTCACCCAGTCGGGGCGCCGACACGCCGCACAGGTCGGCGACCTCGGTCACCGCCGCGGCCAGGAACGCGCCGATGGCCCCGTCGACGTCGACGTGCCGGCGCACGTCGTCGGCATCGATCATGGTCAGGTCGACGGGCAGCGCCGCCCAGAGCGCCTGGCAGGCGATCTGTACCAACACCGGCTCGACCGCCTCGGCGAGCACCGGGCGCCGGGTGGCGAAGGCCCCCGTCGCCGTCTCGCTGCGTATCGCGCGCAGCAGCTCCTCGGCCGCGTCGACGGACATGGAGCGCCCCGTCCCGGCGGTCGGCGCGAGAATCGCCTGGAAGGCTTCGTGCGGAGCCAGGCGGGACACGCCGAACGTCATCGCCGCGTGCCCMCCCAGGGTCGCGACGAATGGCTCCAGGGCGGGCAGCGACTCATCCCTAACACAGAGGACGAGGCGGAAGTCCGAAAAAACGTCGATCAATTCGGCGAGTTGGTCGAAAAACGTCAGCCGATTGACGCCCACACGACCGTTGCCACTGACGACGCTGTCCAGGCGGTCGATGACCGCCACCATCGGCCGGGAACCATCCACATACCGTGATACCCGCAGGCGTCGGACGAACTCGGCGATCGAAAACTCGACCAGCTGTCCCGGCGACTCGGCCGGCGACCAGGATGACAGCAGGGCAAAGATGTAGGGGTTGTGTTCGGGCATGGCCGCCAACGGCACCGACAGCCGGCCCGTCACCTGCCCTACGGGAAGTACGTCGACGCCACGCGCCTGCAACAACGGCATGGCACCGGCCTGTACCAGCGACGTCTTGCCGACACCCGACGGGCCATGTACCACGACGACCCTGTTGTCCGCGCACAGGTCGACCAGTTCCTGCGACGCGGCCGCCCGACCGTGAAAAATCCGGTGCTCATGCGTCTGATATGGGCGGGCGCCGACATAGGGACCAACCACGGACGCCGGGAGGGTCGTCACGTTCCGCTCCGCCGCCACGAACCCTTCGCGTCAGGTTCCCGGCCGGTCGGCGCCGCGCGGCGGTCGGCGCGCCGACCGGCCGTCGCGGGGGGCGCKGATGCGGCGCGAAGTGGGCCGCCCGCAACAGGTCCGCGCATCCCCCTCACCGCTATACCCGCCCTACCATGTCTCGACGTGCCAACCGGCACCTGATCGGACACAAGCTCATCATCGACCGCGACCCCGCCTCGCGGCTGTTGACTCTGGGTGTCCGCAGCAGTCTTATCAGGTCTGCTGCATGCCGTGTCAACTGGGCTCGGACGCGCTTCGAGCCACCGCTCGCACGAGGTACGCGGTCGTGCGCCTTGCGCCCTTGACGACAGCTCTCCCGCCCATTTCTCGGGCCGCGACATTACCGACATGTTGCCCAGGCCGTCGCTCGTCCGGCCGTTCCAGGATCGTGCGGCGGAATCACCCGTCGACGGTGCCTCCCGCGCCGCGGCGGTACCTGGATCGCGGGCTTGGGGCACGTCCGTTTGACAGGTCATGCAGCGGGCCTGATAAGACTGCTGCGGACCCCCCTGGTCAACAGTCGCCGCGCGGAGAGGCACCTGCGGCCATGCACGAGGAGCCGTTTCTCATCCACATGGCAACCTTCGCCCCTAGCCGCGGTGACTGGCTATCCTCCGTCAGGACCGGTCCATGTCAGGCACGGCGGCTCTCCTCGGCCGGTACTGAAAAGCAGGTGGCGAAACTCGCGCGGCCGCGCCTGCCTAGCCGTTGCTAGGGGGACGCGCCAGCGTATCATCATGCATCATCTGGATCTGAACGAGCAGCCGGGGGCCCCCGTGACGGAGATGGTGGATACGACCGCGCCGGTGACCCGCGGCGTGCCGTCCGTCTGGGGAAGCGTCCCCCAACGAAACAAGAACTTCACCGGCCGGGAGACGCTTCTCGCCGATCTTCGGGAGCGGCTCACCGGGAAGGTCACCGCTGTTCTCCCGCATGCCCTCCACGGGCTCGGGGGTGTCGGAAAGACGCAGCTCGCCATTGAATACGCCTACCGGTACGCCGAGGACTACGACCTGGTGTGGTGGGTGTCGGCCGACCAGCAGCCGCTGGCCCGCTCCGCGCTCGCCGGCTTGGCGCCCCGGCTGGGTCTCACCGGTGTCGCGGCCGGCCGGCTCGAGGACGTGGTGCCCGCGGTGCTGGACGCGCTGCGCACCGGCCGGCCCTACGCGCGCTGGCTGCTCATCTTCGACAACGCCGACCAGCCGGAGACGATTCGGGAGCTGATCCCGCAGCTCATCGAGGGCACGACCCACTCGCCGGGGCACGTGCTGGTGACCTCCCGTAACCATCGTTGGGAGAGCCAGGCGGACGTCGTCGAGGTGGACGTGTTCGACCGTGACGAGAGCCTGGCCTTCCTGAAGCGCCGCGTACCAGGCATCGGCACGGACGACGCGGACCGCCTGGCCGTGGAGCTCGGCGACCTCCCGCTGGCGCTGGAGCAGGCCGGCGCTCTGCAGGCCGAGACCGGCATGCGAGTGGAGGACTACCTGCGGCTGCTCGCGAAGGAGGCGAGCAAGCTGCTGGCGGAGAACCCGCCCTCCGACTACCCGGTTCCGGTCGCCGCCGCCTGGGCGCTGTCGGTGAGCCGTCTCAGCGAGCAGCTGCCGTTCGCCATGGACCTTCTGCGCCGATGTGCCTTCTTCGGTCCGGAGCCGATCCCGCGTGACGTGTTCGACCGCGGCCGGTCCGTGATCGACTCACCGCTACGGGCGTCCCTCGAGGATCCGATCCTGGTCAGTCGCGCCATGCGCGAGCTGGGACGTTACGCCCTCGCCCGCATCGACAACCGGAACAAGTCGGTGCAGGTCCATCGCCTCATCCAAAGACTCATCCGCGAAGAACTCGACGAGGAGCAGTCCGCCGGCATGCAGCGTGAGGTTCACGAACTGTTGGCCGCCGCGGACCCACTGGACGCCAGCGACCCGGCCAACTGGCCGAGGTACGAGGAACTGCTGGCGCACGTGATCCCAGCCGAGGTCGTGTCCAGCGCCCACCCCAGGGTCCGGCGGCTGTTCTCCAACATGGTGCAGTACCTCTACGAGACCGGTGACTACACCACCTGCCGGCAACTGGTGGAGCTGGCGATCGACCAGTGGACCGCCGACCCCGGTCAGGACGAGCGGGACGTACTGCGGATGCGTGCCCTCAAAACGGACGTCCTCTGGCAGCTTGGCCACTATTCGGAGGCCTACAACCTGCGTCGGCCCACCCTCGACCGAATGCGGGACACCCTCGGGTACGAGGACGAGGACACTCTCATCGTCACCAGCGGACATGGTGCCGACCTGCGGGTCCGCGGCGAGTTCGCGGCGGCGCGCGACCTCGATGAGGACTCGCTCGCGCGCCATCTGCGGATCTTCACCGCCGAACATCCCAGAACGTTCAACATCGCCAACAACCTGGCCGTCGACTGTGGCCTCAACAGCGAGTACCGACGCGCACGCGAGCTGGACGAGAAGACCTACCAGGATCGGCTCGACTTCTACGGCGCCGACGATCACCCGTCCGTCATCTTCTCGCTCAGCGCCTGGGCGCGGGACATGCGGCAGGCCGGCGACTACGTCGCCGGTCGGAAGACCGCCGAGCAGGCCTACCAGCGATACCAGGTCCTGCTGAAATCCGGTGGGCGGCGGTTCACCGAGACCCACCCGTGGGTGCTGCTGGCGGCCAAGGACCTCTCGGTCGCGCGGCGCAAGGCCGGTGAGTTCGAGTCCGCGCTCGACCTGGGCAAGGAGGTGCACGAGAAGTACGAGCGCACCTACGACAAGCGGCACCTCGACCGCCTCGCGGCGGGCATGAACCTCGGCAACGCCCTGCGGGCCAGGGACGAGCTCGAGGAGGCGGCCAACGTGATCATGGAGACGGTGGCGCGCTACAAGGAGTCACTCGCCCCCAGCCATCCGTACGTGCACGGGTGCGCGCTGAACCTCGCCCTGRTGCAGCGCCAGCTCGGTGAGGTGGCCGCGGCCCGAGAGCTGTTGGAGACCTCACGCGCGGGCCTGGAGACGAGCCTGGGCCAGACGCACCACTACTCCCTGACCTGCGTGTTCAACCTCGCCAACGTCCACGCGGAGCTGGGCGACTGGGAGCGGGCACGGCAGCTCGACGAGGAGGCCCTCGCGGGGCTGGAGAAGCGGCTCGGTCAGCAGCATCCGCACACGATCGCCTGCGCGGCCAACCTGTCGCTCGACCTGAGTGCGCTGGGCAAGACCGAGGAGGCCGAGCAGCGCCAGGCGGAGGCGCTCCAGCAGTACACGGCGGTACTCGGCCCGGATCATCCGGACGTTCAGGCGGCCGCGGCGGGCCGCCGGGTCGACTTCGACTTCGAGCCGCCGCCGCTCTAGGCACGAGGGGCCGATCGCCCGGTTGAGGTTATCGGGCCGCTGCCGCCGGTCTGGCGTATACGCGCGCGGCGGGCGTCAGCGCCTGTTTCGGCGTGGAGGTCCCGGAGGCCGCAGGTCCCGAATCGGTCACCACGCGATCCAATGCGCCAGCGTGACCGGGTTCGGTGCAGCTGGGTTCGGCGCGTCTGGGTTCGGCGCGACCAGGTTCGGGCGGCTCGGCGTCCGCCGGATCTCCGCGTGCAGCGCGGCGAGCTGCGCTGGGCAGCGATGCAACGGCGCGGCCTCGTCCAGTCGCCCGCTCACCACCGCCAGTCCCTCCCAGGCGCCCGCCGAACCGTCTTCGCGGATCTCCGCGGCATAGCGGACGGCCGCCTCGGCATGGCGCCCGGCGATGAGAAGCACGTCGCCGGAACTGGCCACCGCCGCCGCGGCCGCGGCCAGCCGAGCGGGCTCCGATGCCTGCTTCTCGAACCCGTCGGGATCGCGGATGCGCTGATACGCGAGTTCGAGGCGGACGTCGTCGACCTCCCGTTCGGCGGTGGGGGTCACCCGCCCGCGCGGCATGTCCCGAGGACACGGCGCGCCGGCCCGCCACGCCCGGGCGGCCAGTTCGATCGCCGCCTCGTCCGGTCGGACGTTGCGTAGCTGCCACCCCGCCCGATGGCTCGCGGCGACGTCGTCGGCGAGGCACTCGACCCACGGCCGGACCGGTTCGTCGAGCATCGGCCTGAGACGGGCCCGCATGCCCGCGACGAACCGTTCGCCGAGCGCGGTAAGCCGTCCGGACCCGGCCACCGTGTCCATCGCCGTCCACACGGCCCGTCGCCAGCGGGCGAACTCGAAGTCGGCATGTCGGCACAGCGCGCGATCAGCATCGATGTCACGCAGAGTTATTCGTCGCATCCTCCAGTAATCGACAATGCCTAGGTAGGCATAGCAGCCCTGTAGGAGGTTCCCCACTGGCCGTGGGTCGGGCCGCCACGGCGCATAGCAGGTGGCGGGCGACGGCCCATCCACCAGGTTGACCAGATGGGACAGTGCCGCCAACTTGCCGTGCTGCGCCTCGTGTACCAGCGCCAGCGCCAGCGCCGGCCCGCTCACCGGGGTGGTGGACGYCATGGCACCGAACGCGTGCCCCGACGTCCCGCTCGTCTCCTGCCCCGTCGGGCCGAAACGCAGGGGGACCACGGAGGTGACCAACTCGCGGATCACCTCGGCGCGCGGCCGATGGTGACAGACCAGCTGCCGCCACGCCTGCGCCAGGAAGTGCTCCCACCGTGCCGCCGTGGCCTCGTCGAGACGGGGATGCGACGGCAGGCCGCCGAAGCCGCGATAGGGGTCGAGGTCGTCCAGAGCGAGGTCGATCTCCAGGCCATCCGCCGCTGTCCGCAGTCGCCGGACGGGCAACCAGCGGGCGTCAGCCGAACCCGCCTGGATCGGCCGCTCGCCGTCGAGACCAGGCCCATCCACCGTGGCCCCGGCCGGTCCGCCGCGGATGACGTACCAGCCGTCGCGGCCCACGGCCGCGRCTCCCAGGCCCGGAAGGTGCACCAGCCCGGCGCGGGCCGGCACCCGCACCTCGAAGCACGCGCCGACCCGCACCGCGGCCGAGGCGGCCATGCCGCCGAGGTAGCCGAGGTCGACCGCGAGCGATGGCGCGCCTCGGCCGGTGCCGGTGCCGGTGCCAGCGGCGTCGTCCCCGTCGCCGGCGCCGGCAGCGCCCAGGCGGCGGAGGCAGAGCATGCCCCACGTACCAAGCGGAGGATGCAGCAGCAGAGTCGTGATCGTCGCCAGATGCGCCCGATGTAGCTCGGCGATCAGATCGAAGGCGGTCTCGGCACCGCTCTCGGTGAGGTCCAGCGGACGGAGCCGGCGGGCGGTGTCCACGACTGTGCGCAACAGCACCAGGCGCAGGCTGCCCTCGGCCGCCCGCAGCGCGCCCGTCGCACYGCCGTCCCCCGAGGCCAGAGCGTCGAACTCGGCGATGGAGATGCGGTGTGTGCCGCCGGTCACCGGCCCACCGCCGGAGGTGCCGCTCTGAGATCCTGAGCGACCCGCCCGCGAACATGCTCGATCAGCGCCAGGAGATCGGCGCAGTACACCGAAGGGTTACGGAATCCGCTGCCCGCCCGGTAACGGTGTGGGTAATAGCCACCACCGCAGACATCACGCACCCGGCAGTCCTGGCAGACCGGCGCGAGCGCCGCCACACCGAGCTGACGTGCCGCGATCCCAGGATGGGCGAGGACGTCGTCGA
Organism: Pseudofrankia sp. EUN1h; assembly: GCF_001854645.1. Taxonomy (NCBI): domain Bacteria; kingdom Bacillati; phylum Actinomycetota; class Actinomycetes; order Frankiales; family Frankiaceae; genus Pseudofrankia; species Pseudofrankia sp. EUN1h. The sequence goes on from NZ_MBLN01000003.1 coordinate 78,840, forward strand.
AGGAGTGCCCAGTGACCGTCAGACCGGTCGCGGCGGCACCCGGATATGACGACTTCAGAGTGTCAACCTGTTCAAGAGCGCCGTTGGTCTCCACGACGACGAGATCGACCGGCGTCAGTCCTAGCGATTCGGACCGGCTCTGACCGCCGAGCAGCAGGTTGATGATTTCGGAGAACAGACGGACGTCGGTCGGGCACGGCCGGGCGTCATACCAGCGGTCGAAGGCGCGAGCCAGCCATGAGCCATAGGGCACCACCCGGCCGTCGCCGCCATGACCGGGTGGTGGCGTGGTCCAGTTCCCATGCGGAAGCAGGAAGTCGATCCGCGGTGCGCCGAACGCCGCGAGCTCGTCGAATGTGGCCGCCGGATCGGTGTCGAGGCTGATGGTGCTAAGAATTCCACGGAATATCCGTCGGAAGCGGAATTCGCCGAGCAACCGCAGGGCACGGACGACCGCGGGTCCGCTGGGGGCGCCGCCGGCGAAGCGCCGGTGGTCGCTGCCGGCCGTGCCGTCGAAGCTCACGCTGACGCCGATGTCGTGCGACACGAGAGCGCGCAGGAAGGACTCGTCCAGCTGGACGGCATTGGTCTGGATGGTCACGACGACCTGCGTCGGAGGCGCGACGGCCCGACGCAGCGCCGCCGCGAAGGAGCACAGCGTCTCCTTGCCCGCGAGCAGCGGCTCACCGCCGTGCAGCACGACGTGGACGCGCGCCAGCCGGTGCGTGGCGGCGTGCTCGGCGATCCGCCGCACCACCGCGTCGATGACCGCCGGTGGCATCACCCGCGGCTGGTCCCGCCAGGTCTGGTCGCCCATCTCATAGACGTAGCAGTAGTCGCAGGCCAGGTTGCACCGACTGTGTATCTTGACGACGAACTGCCGGATCGGGACCGGCCGCCAGCCGCCGGCCTGTAGCTCGGCGACATCGAGAAGATCACGCGGCCATTCGACAGATGCGGCCCGCCGACCAGGCATGGGCGCTGACCCGGCGAGAGGCAGCACGGTGACGCTGATCTCAGAGCGAGCTTTGAAATCCGGACGTGTCCTCGTCCAGATTCGCGGCAATGGCGAGAACCCGTGCCACCGAGCGGCCGAGCGCCGAATCCGGCGAACATTGCTCGTCAAGCAGCTGAACGAGGTCGACGGCGCGCAGGTCGATGAGACCTGAGTCGACATAGCCGATGCCGGTGGGATCGGGGTCGACGACGCCCGGGACCACCGCACAGGGATCGGATCGCATCGCAGGTCCCTCCTCGGGCATTCCTAGCGCCATAAATTTACCGCGCTGGCACACGAAACGCGCCATGATCGGAGGACGTGGGATCCGCGCGGACCTTCCGCATGCCCGGCGGACACTCACCGCGGGCGACCCGAGGCGCGGCCGTGGCCCGCGCGGTGGGAGGGTCGCGGTATGGCGACGGTGCCGACGCGGGTGATGAACGACGGCCATGAGCTGCCGGTGGTGGGACTCGGGACGTACAAGATGGCGGATCCGGCGGCCGAGGTCCGGGCCGCGCTGCAGGCGGGCTACCGGCTCGTCGACACCGCCGCCGCGTATGGAAACGAGGACGCCGTCGGCGAGGGCATCGCGACCAGCGGTGTCGGGCGGCAGCAGATCGTGGTGACGACCAAGCTGCGCGGCGCCGACCAGGGCTACGAACCGGCCCTGCGCGCGTTCGAGGAGTCGCGCGGGCGGCTCGGGCTCGAGTACGTGGACCTTTTCCTCATCCACTGGCCACTACCTCGACTGGACCGCTACGTCGACTCCTGGCGCGCCATGATCAGGCTTCGCGACGACGGGTTGGTGCGCTCTGTCGGCGTCTCGAACTTCACCCCCGCGCACCTCGGCCGGCTCGTCGCCGAGACCGGTGTCGTTCCCGCCGTCAACCAGGTCGAGCTGCACCCGTACTTCACCCAGGACGCCCAGCTCGCCCACGACACCGGGCTCGGCATCGTCACCCAGGCCTGGCAGCCGCTGGCCCGCAAGACGGCCCTGCTGTCCGACCCGGCCCTCGCCGTGATCGCCGAACGTCACCGGGTCACGCCCGCCCAGGTCGTCCTGCGCTGGCACCTTCAGCGCGGAGTCGTCCCCATCCCGAAGTCGTCCTCGCCCACCCGCCAGCGGGCCAACCTCGACGTCTTCGGCTTCGAGTTGACCGCCGACGAGATGGTGACGGTCGCCGATCGCCCTCAGTCCCGCGGCGGCGGCGACCCCGACATCGACGAGATCCGCTGACCCGCGCCAGACCCGACCCGCGCCAGACCCGACCCGCGCCAGACCCGACCCGCGCCAGACCCGACCCGCGCCAGACCCGACCCGCGCCAGACCCGACCCGCGCCAGACCCGACCCGCGCCGGACCCGACCCGCGCCAGCGCCACGGCGGGCGCGGCCTGTGCGCCGGTCAGTCCTGGATGCCGCCCGCGGCCGTGGCGCGAGCCCGCAACTCGGCAAGGCGGTCACGGCTGACGTCGTCGATCGGCGTGTAGACCACCATGCGGACGCCGGGCAGCGTGCCGACGTCGAGATGGGTCGCCCGCGTCGTGACCTCGCCGACCTCCGGGAAGCGGAAGCGCTTGTTGCAGGGACGCGGCGGGGCGACGTTGTGCGTCGCCCAGAGGCGGGCGAACAGGGGGCTCGCGGCGCAGAGCCGGTGGACGAAGTCCTGCCACTCCGGGTCACCCAGGTGCTGGCTGTAGCGGTAACGGAACACGGCCACGCCCTCGGGGGCCTGCTCGTCGAGGTTCAGGACCGGGTTGATCTCCGCCGGCGCGGTGAACATGAACCACATCGAGTTCCGCTCGGCGGCCGGGGCGTTCACGATGTGCGGGAACATCGCCGCGTAGGCGTCGTTCCAGGCGAGCACGTCGGAGCGGGCGTTCACGAGCGAGGCCGGCAGCGGGTCGAGGCCGTCCAGGATGACGCGCAGGTCCCGCGTCGCCTCCTGCGGCTCGTCCGGGGCGGCCGCCGTCTGTGGCACGTCGGCCAGCCGGAACAGGTGCTCGCGCTCGGCGACGTCGAGCCGCAGCGTCCGCGCCACCGCGCCGAGCACCTGGACGCTGGCGTTGATCGGCCGCCCCTGCTCGAGCCAGGTGTACCAGGTGACGCCGACGCCGGAGAGCTGGGCGACCTCCTCGCGGCGAAGCCCGGGAGTGCGCCGGCGGGGGCCGGGCGGCATGCCGACGTCCTCGGGGGTGACGCGCTCACGCCGGCTGCGCAGGAACGACCCCAGCTCCGCGCGGCGCTCGTTCGCCAGCGTCCCGGGCCGCCGTGCCTCGCCAAGGGGCCGCTCCCCCGGCCGCCGCTGCCGGGGCGCCGTGGGCGGGTGCTCGATCTCCATCGGCTGCGCCATGCTCACGCCCTCCAGGTTGCCTGACGACGGTCCGCCGTGCCTGGTGCTGTCAGTACCAGTATGAGCAGGCTCTCGTTACTGGTATCCATCGGGGCGCAGGCTGACAACCATGACAGAGACGACCGAGATGGCCGGGCATCAGGTGCCCAACCCGGCCCCGGGCGGGCCAGTCGAGGCCCGCACCCCCGCGGACCTGCAGCTCGTCCCCCCCCGCGCACCTCAGCAACCCACGGCCCAGCCTCGTTCCCAACCGCCGGAACTCCGCCTCGCCCCGAACCTCCAGCTCCCGGCCCAGAGCACCCGGACCGGCGAGGCCGCGGCCCCGGTCTCAGCCCCGGCCCCGACACCGGCCCGACGCGGCGGCGGGCTCGCGCTCGCGGTACTTCTCCTGGGCCAGTTCATGGCGATCCTGGACGTCAGCATCGTCAACGTCGCCCTGCCGACGCTGCGCACCGACCTGAGCACCTCCGACGCCGGTCTGCAGCTCATCGTCGCCGGTTACGTGCTCTCCTACGCGGTGCTGCTGATCACCGGCGCGCGCCTCGGCGCGATGCTCGGGCATCGGTCGACGTTCCTCGTCGGGCTCGCCGTGTTCACCGTCACCTCCGGCGCCTGCGGCCTCGCGCCCGGCTCCGGTGCGCTGATCGGATTCCGGTTCGTCCAGGGCGCCGGTGCCGCGCTGATGACCCCGCAGGTCATGAGCATGATCCAGCGGACGTTCACCGGCCCGGCCCGAGCCAGGGCGCTGGGCCTCTTCACCGCCGTCGTCGCCGGTGGCGTCGTGGTCGGTCAGGCGGCCGGCGGCCTGCTGGTCAGCGCCGACCTGTTCGGCTCCGGCTGGCGTCCGGTGTTCCTGCTCAACGTCCCGATCGGCGCGGTGCTGCTCGCGATCGGCCCCCGCGTCCTGCCCAGGGACGGCGGGCGGCACGGCGTCAGCCTCGACCTGCCAGGCCTGCTCGTGATCAGCCCCGCCGTACTGCTCGTCGTGCTGCCCCTGATCCTCGGCCACGACGAGGGCTGGCCGGCGTGGTGCATCGCGTCGATGGCCGCCGGTGTGGTGCTGTTCGGCCTGTTCGCCGTGGTGGAACGCCGCGTCGCCGCCCGCGGCGGCCAGCCGCTGATCTCCGGCCCGGTAGTGCGCGCGCCCGGACTGCTGCCAGCCATGGGCGTGCTGACGCTCGCGCCGGCAACCTGGGGCGCGTTCCTGTTCACCACGACGCTGCACCTGCAGGGCGACCTGGGCATGGGCCCGCTCGGCTCGGGGCTTGCCTTCATACCGTGCGTCGCCGCGTTCGCCCTGGTCAGCCTCAACTGGCAGCGGCTCCCGGGCCACTGGCACAGCCGCCTGGTTCCGGCCGGGTTCGCCCTGGCCGCGGTCTCCTACCTGTGGGTTGGCCCGCTCGCCGGCGGCGGCGTCGGCTACGAGGTGCTCACCGCCGTGATCGGCCTGGGCCTCGGCGTGATGCCGATCGTCATGACCGTCGCCCTGCAGCACGTCCCGTTCGAGAACGCGCCCGACGCCAGCGGCCTGCTGCTGACCGTCATGCAGCTCGGCCAGGTCATCGGGATCGCCACCGTCGGCACCATCTTCCTGACGGCTGCCGAGAACAGCCACTCCACCCGCCACGCCGAGTACGCCACCGGCTGGGCCCTCGCCGTCACCGCCGTCGCCGCGGCCGCGACCGCCCTCATCCTCGCCCGCAAGCGAGCCTCCCTCGCGGGTTAGAGCATGGAGCGCAGGCCCCGGGTGGCCGGCCATCGAGGCCGGCCACCCGGGGCTTTCCCGTCACCGGGCCTTACCCCGCTCTTGGGGCTTCGCGGCCTCGCGGCCTCAGGGCTTCGCGGCTCTGGGGCCTCGCGGCTTCAGGGGCTCGGGCGTTGCCGCCCCCGAGCTTCCAGCGCCCGCTTCTGGTGCTCGCGCTTCTGGCGCTCGATGTCGCGTTCAGCCGGCTCGGTCCGGGTCGGGGAGGGGCGGAGAGCGGATGGTAAGGACGGCCTCGACGGCAGCGGGGCCGAGCGCCTGGTAGCCATGCTCGGCGCTGCTCTCCCACACGGCGGTCTCGCCGGGGCCGACCTCGGTCTCCTGGCCGGGCAGGCCGGCGCGGGCACGGCCGTGGGTGACGAGGAAGTGCTCGACGACGCCGGGGCCGTGCGCGGTCGAGACATGCCGGGCGCCCGGGTCGAGGTGCAGCAGGTAGACCTCGACGGTGGTGCCGTCGGGATGGCGGGTCGCGTCGAGCAGGCGCGCGCCGATGCCCGGGGAGGCGATCTCGGCACCGCCACGCTCGGCGAGCAGCGTCGAGAGCGGAACGCCGAGCGCCCCGGCGAGCGCGTAGAGCGTCGACAGGGTCGGGTTGCGGGCGCCGTTCTCGATCTCCGACAGCGACCCCTTGCCGACCCGGGCCCGCGCCGCGAGCGCGCCCAGCGACAGGCCACTGGCCTGGCGGGTCGCGCGCAGCCGGGCGCCGACGGCGGCCGCGGCGTCGGGTTCCATGGCCGGCAGCCTATCGATCGTTCTGTTTTCAGAACGATCGATAGGTACTGTTCTGTATATGGAACAGCACTACCTCGACGCGCCCAGCGGCCCAACCGACACGGTCGATGCCGTCGACACAGCGAGCCCGGGCAGAACGACCGGCGTGTCGGGCGAGCTGCCCGACCGGGCCGGGCTGGGCGACCACGCAGCTCCGGGAGTGCCGGTCGTCGACGGAGTACCGGTCGTCCACCTGGTCAGCGCGGGCGTCGTCGTGGCTCTGGTCGGGTTCGCGAGCGCGTCCGTCGTCGTGCTGGCCGGGCTGCGCGCGGTCGGGGCCAGCCCGACGCAGGCAGCCTCGGGCCTGCTCGCCGTCACCGTCACCCAGGCGCTTGGGACCCTGTGGCTAAGCCGCCGGCACCGGATGCCGGTGCTGCTCGCCTGGTCGACCCCGGGCGCGGCGCTGCTCGCCTCGACCGGCGCGGTCGACGGCGGCTGGCCGGCCGCCGTCGGGGCCTTCCTCGTCGTCGGCGGACTGATCCTGCTCACGGCGCTGTGGCCACGTCTCGGCGGGCTCATCGCGTCGATCCCGGCGCCGATCGCGCAGGCCATGCTCGCTGGCATCCTGCTCACGCTGTGCCTGGCGCCGGTCCACGGGCTGGTCGACCATCCGGCGCTCGTCGCGCCGGCGGTCGTGGCGTGGCTGGTGCTGCTGCGGCTCGCGCCGCGTTGGGCGGTGCCGGTGGCATTCGCCGCCGCCGTGGTGGCCATGGGGATCTGGCTCGGCCGCCACGGGGGTCTCGACGGGCCGCTCCTGCCACGCGTCGAGCTGACCGCGCCGACGCTGACCTGGGCCTCGGTGCTGTCGCTCGCCATCCCGCTCTACGTCGTCACGATGGCCTCGCAGAACGTCCCCGGCGTCGCGGTGCTGTCCTCCTACGGCTACGCCGTTCCTTGGCGCGAGTCGATGACGGTGACCGGGGTCGCCACCGTCGTCGGCGCGTTCGCCGGCGGCCACGCGATCAACCTGGCCGCGATCACCGCGGCGCTCGCCGCGAGCCCCGACGCGCACCCGGACCCAAAGCGGCGCTGGCTCGTCGCGCACCTCGCCGGCTGGACCTTCCTCGTCCTCGCCCTGGGCTCGACGGTCCTGGTGACCGTCGTGACCGCCGCCCCCGCCGGTGTCACCACCGCCGTCGCCGGCCTCGCCCTCGTCGGCACGCTCGCCTCGTCCCTGACCTCGGCCCTCGCCGACCCGGACGACCGCCAGGCCGCGATCGTCACCTTCGTCGTCGCGGCCAGCGGCATCACCCTCGCCAGCGTCGGCGCCGCCTTCTGGGCACTCGCCGCCGGCCTCCTGGTCCGCTCAACCCTGCGCCGCCGCAGGCCCGCCGTCCCGACGGCCGCCGCCACCGGGGCGGGCGCGGCCGCTCCGCCGGGCGCGGCCGCTCCGCCGCGAGACTGACCGACCGGTACTACAACCGGCAGTCCACGGCCGGCAGTCGACCGACCCCGCACCCCCGCTACGGTGCGCCACGAATCGGACACGGCTGTACGGGCTCCTGAGGCCTTTTCGCGGAGCGGCCGGGCTGCCGGGGGGCCTGCCCACCAGCCAAGCGACAGCAATGCCCCCGCGCCGAGACCCAACCGTGTCATCTCAACAAGCCCATGGGCTTGCCCATCTCACACAGTCCGACCGCATGCCTCGCCACTGTGTCGGATGAACGAGCGTAGAGACACGCTCATCCGCCACGATCGGGTCTCGCGCGCCGCCCGCGGCGGGGCTTGGGGGGTCAGGGGAGGGTGTAGGCGGCGCGCTGGCGGGCCAGGACATGGTCGCGGGCGCCTACGCCCGGGCCTTCAGTGGCGGAGCGGCCTTCGACAGCGCAGTCGGAGTCCTCGGTGGGTGAGCCGGCCGCGGTCCGCTCGGGGGACGCGGGAAGCGCGGGGGCGACCCAGGTATCGAGGTCGGGGTGGTGGAAGAACACGACCGAGTAGCGGTCGGTCTGCGCGGCGCCGGGAGTGCGCGGCGGGTTGACGACCCGGTGCAGGTTTTTCGGGATCTGGCCGCGGGTCCACAGGTGCAGCAGGTCGCCGGCCTGCAGCAGGATCGCGCCGGGCGGGAAGTCGACCGGCACCCAGGCGCCGTCCGCGCCGAGCGCAGCCTCCAGCCCGGACCGGCCGTCGGCCCAGAGCAGGGTCAGCCCGCCGATGTCGGCGTGCGGGCGCTGCCGCGTCTGGCCGGGAGCCGGGGCCTCCGGCTGGGCGAGGTAGTGGTTGACGCACAGGTTCGAGTGCTGCCGCGTCGTCCAGGCGGGCAGGTCCGCGACGGGCAGTCCAAGCGCCTCGCCGATCATCTCGACGAGCCGGTTCGTCAGCGCCCGCGCCGTCCGGTAGTACGCCGTCCAGCTCGCCGTCAGCCGCGCCGGCCGCTTCGGCCACAGGGGGAACGACGCCGCCCACCCGGCATCGTCGGCATAGGCCGCCGGATCGGGAAGCGCCAGCTCGTAGCGCTCCAGCAGCAGCGCGTCCGGGCCGCCCTCGTAGAGCGGCTGCCAGCCGGCCCACTCCCCCGTGCCCGGCCAGCGCACCGGCGTCTTCTGCTCCGGTTCGAGGGCGAAGAACTCCTGGGACGCCTCGAGCATCGCGGTCAGGTCAGCGCCGAACGAGCCGCCGGTGGAGAACTCGTCGAGGCCGGTGAGGAACACGCACGAGTTCCGTCGCAGCGCGTCCACCAGGGTGTCGGCGGTGGTCGCCGGAAGGTCGAGCACGGGTACCCGCGCGGCAGGAATGGCGGGAACGGCGGTGGAGTCCATCGCGTCTCCAGGTCGGTGCTGGGTGACCAGGGCTGGGAGGCCAGGGCTGGCGACCGGGGCTGGGTAACCGGGCCGCCGTTCCGACGCTGGAGGTAGATACCCGAGGACGCCTCCGACGCTAGCCGCGCCCGCGGGCCCAGGTCAACGACGGGCACGATCATGCGGGCGCGCCGAGCGAACAGCCGGCGTGGCCACGGGCGCCACCGGCGCTCTCGCGGCCTGGTCCCTCGGTCCACGGCCCAAAACCGCTGGCGAGCCGCCCCGTAGGTAACCGTCAGACAGTCGCTGACCACCGGACGCCACGGAGAGCCGCCGGATCGAACGTCATCGAGCGGGACTTGGCGGCACCGGGCTGGCGAGCGTCACCGGCCTCGCCTCGCCTTGTTTCGTCCGGCCGCGCCGTCGCCGGGCGTTTACGGCGCCGTCAGGGTACGGCCCGCTGGGAGGGCTAGCCTGATACGCATGGTCCCGGGTGTGCACGACGGTGCGGCGGCGGTGCTGGAGCAGTGCTGGCGCGATGGCTACTGCGTGCCGAACCCGGACGTGTACCCGCACCTGTGGCTGTGGGACTCGTGCTTCCACTCGATCTCGTGGGCCGCGCTCGGTGACCCGCGCGGGGCGATGGAGCTCGCCTCGTGCCTGGACGCGCAGCTGCCCGGCGGCTTCGTCCCGCACATGCGCTACGCCGAGCCGTCGGAGGGCAGCGGCCCGCTGGCCGACCGCTCCTCCTACACCCAGCCGCCGATCTACGCCCATGCCGCCCGAGTGCTCACCGCGCGCGGGCTGACGCTCGTGCCCGGCACGCTCGAGCGGATCGAGCGCGCTTTGGACTATCTGTGGAACCAGCGGATGACGGCGGACGGGCTGCTGTTCATCGTTCATCCGTGGGAGTCCGGGTCGGACGACTCGCCACGGTTCGACGACTGGATCGGACGGTCGTCCTGGTCGCGGCTGCCGTACACGATCTTCGACCACCAGCTGGCGGAGGCGACGAAGTTCGACGAGGAGGGCGCGGCCGTCTGGTCACGGGAGTTCGTCGTCGCCCCGGCCGCCATCAACGCGTTCGCCGCGCACGCGGCCGGCGAGCTCGCCGCGCTCACCGGCAAGCAGGAATGGCGCCGCCGTGCCGATGGGCTGGCTGCGGCCATCGACGGCATCCTGTGGGACGCCGAGCAGCACCACTGGGTGGACAAGCCGATCGTCGGCGGTGGCCCGAGCGCCGCCCTGCCGACGCTCGACGGGCTCATGCCGGCCCTCGTCACCGCCGACCCGGAGCGGGCCCGGCTCGCGCTTGCCCAGGCGGAGGACACCGGTCGCTACGCGGCCCCCTTCGGCTCGCGATTCGTGCCCGCCGACCATCCCCGCTACCAGCCCGAGCAGTACTGGCGCGGCCCCGCCTGGCCACAGCTGAACTACATGCTCCACCAGGCCGCCCGCCGCTGGGAGGCGAACACGCTCGCCGACGCGATCGCCGACGCCAGCCACCGCGCCGCGCTCGTCTCCGGCTTCGCCGAGTACTGGAACCCGGAGACGGGCGCCGGCCTGGGCGCCGTCCCGCAGGGCTGGGCCGCGCTCGCCGCGACCTACCCCGTCACCCCGGCGCAGGCCAACCCCCCAACCGCGGGCTGACCTGCGCGGACGATCGCCGCGACTGGCTCGTGACCACGAAAGGATCACCACTCCGGTCCGGTACCGCCGTGGCCGTGGCCATGGCGACGGTGATCGGGCCAGGCCGCGCCGTCGGGCGCGTCGGCGGCGCCGTCGGGCCCGCGGGAGCCGGCGGCGGGCTCGCGGGAGTTGCCAGCGAACCGACCGCACCGACCGGCGCTACCGGCCCGACTGGAGTGACCGGAGTGACCGGCGCGACGGGAGCGGGGCGGGGGGCGGGCCTGGAGCGCGGGCCGGGCTGGGGAACGAGCAGGTAACGCTGAACGATCGTGGCGACGTCCCACAGGTACGGGTTGGCGAACATCGTGATGTGGTCGCCCGGGATGACGGCGGTCGTCAGGTCGGCGATGTCCGCGTTCTCCCAACCGAGACCTGGTGACGCGGACAGGCGCAGCTGGGACGGCAGGCCCCACGGGTTCGCCGTGTTGGCCGGGCGGACGAGGACCACGGGCAGGTCCGACGGCGGCGGCCGGTAGGCCGCGTAGGCGCGCACGGCGGCCGAGTAGGTGTCGACGGCGGCGAGCAGATGGTCCTCGTAGCCGTCGGGGTCGGTGCCGCCGAGCGCGCGGGCGATCGCGGCGCCCTGCAGGCTGAGCGGCACCGCGTGGTCGACGCCGCAGCGGCAGGCACCCTGCCAGACGCAGGCCACGTGGCGCATCCGGGCGAGCTCGCGGACCGCCAACGTCGGGTTGTCGGCCGGCGGGTCCTGGCCGGGCAGCGGCAGCGCGGCGTCGAACAGGAAGACCCGGGCCACCTGCTGGCCGAGGCCGCGCAGCAGCCGGCCCAGCTCGTAGGCCACGACTCCGCCGAACCCGTACCCGCCCAGCTGGTAGGGGCCGCCTCCCGGCTGGTCGAGCAGCACCGCCGGCAGCAGGTGCACCGCCATCGCGCGCACGTCGTCGAGCGGCGGGCGGGCGCCGTCCCGGCCGGGCAGGTCGAGCCCGCGGCACACGGTGCTGATGCTGAGCGCTCCGGCGAGCGGGAGGCCCGGATGCGGTGGGCCCTCCAGACCGCCGACGAGGAACAGCGGAGCGCGGCGGGTGCGTCGCGGCGCCAGCGGTGGCGGGCCGGCGGGCGCGAGCGGTGGCCGCCCGGCGGCCGGACGCGGTGGTGCGCTGGCCGGCGCGCGCGGCGTCGAGGCCCGTTTGGCCATGGGCACGTCGGTGGGTTTCAATCCGGGCCTGCCCAGGCGAMGGTGACCCGGCCGGCGGCGACCCGGCCGGCGCTGACGGCCGACAGGACCGCGAACGTGGCCGCCGGCGACGTCGCCGAGGCGACGCGCGGCCTGGCGGGCCGCCGGGCCGGGACGGTCGAGGGACCGCCCGGCGAGGATGGGGACGGCGGGGTTGGTGACGGCGGGCGGGGCGCGGGCAGGTACGGGGCGCGCACGGCGGTGGACAGGCCCATTCGGCCGACGAGCAGGGTCACCTGGTTCCCGGCGGCCCGCACTGCGGCACGCCATTCCGCCGGGATCGTGTGGCGCAGGCGCTCGATCCCCTGCCGCCCGTCGGCCCTCGGGTGGATCAGGTCGAGCAGGGTCGGGCCGATCCGGACGGTCCAGCCGGCCACGAACGGCGGGTCGACCCGCAGCGACGTGTGCAGCGCGAGCCCGGTCGCGAGCGCGTGGGACACCGCCGGGTCGATGAGCTCCCCTGGCCGCAGCCGGCCCGGATCGCCGGAGGCGCGTGGGTCGGTCGTCATCAGGTCGTCGTCATCGTCGACGGACAGGAGCGGCTGCGGTCGGCAGCCGGTGAGCGCCGCGGTGCCGATGCCCAGCAGGTCCGCGTAGACGATGCTCGACCCGCTGGCGGCGAGCTCCGCGTCCGCGAGGACCGGCGGCGCGACGGTGACCGTGGACTGCGCGCAGTCGGCGTGGACGAGCTGGATGCGCCGCACGAAACGGTGCGGGTAGCGGCGCAGCACTACCGACGTCGCGTCACCCATCGCGAGATCGCCCTCGCCCTCACAGACCGGGCACCGATAGGTGCTGGGATGCGGCCCGCGGCGCAGGGCCGCGAGCAGATCGGTTGGCAGCAGCGCGGCGACCGTGGGGTCGACACGCAGGTCACGCGCACTCGTCACCGGAACGACGCCCGTCTACGAGCGTGCCGGCGACGGGGCTTCTCGCGGCGTCGCCGCCGCCGTGCGGGCCGGTGAGCCCACTGACGCGGCGACCGTCGACGGCGCTGGCGGCCGGGCGCGGCTCGGTGACCGTGGCCGTCCCGCGCCCGCCCGCGGGGACCCTGGCGACGCGGCGGCCGTCGCCGCGCCGGCCGGCGGCCGGCGGCTCGACAGCCGCAGGGGCGCGCTGACCGAGGGGCCGGCCGGTGACGCGGTGGTCGTCCGCGCGGCCGACCGAGGCCGCCGGCTCGGCGGGCATCCCGGCGGCCGACGGCGGCGACGGGATGGCCGGGACGGGCGGAACCGGCGGGACCGGCAGAACCGGCGGAAGCAGCGGGGCGACGGGAGCGGCGACGGCGCCGTCGGCGGGGTACCCGGCGAGGGTGTCCGGGATGGCATGGCGCAGGTCGGACAGCTCGGGGTACGGGATGCCGTCGGCGGCCTCTCGGCCGGCGAGCAGGAGGGCGTGGGCGGCGCTCACCCATTCGGTCGTGTCGTCGGAGCCGGCCGCCTGGCACACGATCGCCCAGGTGTCGAGCACCTTGGCGAGCGCGCCCGCGACGTAGGCCGGCATCCGCACGACGACGGCGGGCAGCGCGTCGCCGCCCGGCTCGTCGGCGTCGATCAACCGGGCCCGGTCGACGTCGACCTCCATCTCGATGACGGTCAGCGTCAGCGGTAGCGCGGGGTACTCGGGCATCACCGGCGGTGCCATGGGCATCGACCGTGTCGGCGGCTTCATCGTTACTCGCCCTCCCTCGAGGGTTAGAGCCAGACGGTGCGCGGCGACGACGAGGCCTCGCGCGCCCGGGGGCCCACTCCTGGTGTCACGTTCTCTGCGGGGTTGGCTGGGACTGGGCGGCGCGGGCCTCTTCGGCGAGGGTCGCCTCCAGCGCGTGGCGGACGAGGGCGATGAGCGCCGACCGGGTGGACGGTTGGTGGCGGGCATCGCAGATGAGCACCGGGTGGTCGATGTCGAGTGCCTTCCGCACGTCGGTGACGGGGTGGACGAGGGCGCCGTCGAACTGGTTGACGGCGACGACGAAGGGCAGCTTCCGGTCCTCGAAGAAGTCGATCGCGGCGAAGCAGTCGGTCAGGCGGCGGGTGTCGGCGAGCACGACCGCGCCGACGGCGCCGAGCGTCAACTCGTCCCACATGAACCAGAAGCGGTCCTGGCCGGGGGTGCCGAACAGGTAGAGGACGACGTCCTGCTCGGGCAGCGTGATCCGACCGAAGTCCATCGCGACGGTCGTCGTGGTCTTCCCCGCGATCCTGCTGGTGTCGTCGACGCCGACGCTCGCCGCGGTCATGTGCGCCTCGGTCGTCAGCGGCGGGATCTCGCTGACGGAGCCGACGAACGTTGTCTTACCGACCCCGAAGCCACCAGCGATGATGATCTTCAACGGGGTGGTGGTGACGTCCGGGTCGGCCTCCCCTCCGGCCGGGCCGATCGGGGGGCCACCCGGGCGGGTCGGGCCGTTAGAGCCGCTGAAGGCCATCGAGCACCTTTCGGAGCAGTTCGGAATCGGGCCGCCAGTCGGGGCGCTCGGGCCGGTGYACGACCACGAGACCGTCGCGGGCCATGTCGGCGACGAGCACCTGGGCGACACCCAGCGGCAGGTCAAGGCGCGCCGAGATCTCGGCGACGGACTGGAGCTGACGGCACAGGAAGGCGATCTCACGCTGCTCGGGGGGCATGCCGGCAGGTGGGCGCCGCGCGACGGCCACCCCACGGGTGGTGGTCGCCACCAGCGCGACCAGTTCCAACGCGCTATGAGGCCGGGTACGCCCGCCGGTCACGGCGTACGGGCGGACGACCGGTCCGGCTGCCTCGTCGGGCAGCTCCTCGTCGTCCCGTGGCACGGCGCACCCCCCGTCGTCAGACCTGGACGCGCATCGGCGGGGTCAGGACCTGGCCGGCGCGCGTCACGAGTCTGGCCATCTCGAAGGCGATCATCCCCGGGTCCGCGGCGGCCGAGGCGGCGACCGCCAGGCAGGACCCCTCGCCGATCGCGGCGACGAACAGGTAGCCGTCGTCCATTTCCACAATCGTCTGGCGGACGTCCCCGCCACTCATGTACCGGGACGCGCCGAGCGCGAGCGAGCGGAATCCGGACGCGACCGCCGCGATGTGGTCGCCGCCTTCCCGAGAAAGCCCGGAGGAACGGGCGAGCTGCAGGCCGTCCGAGGACAGTGCTACCGCCCATTGAACGTCGGAGATACGTCTCTCCAGATCGTTCAGCAGGAATCCGAGATTACCGGTGGGAGGCATCGCCCATCCTTTCGTCGTCGCCAGGAAGGCCCTGACGGAAGCCGGCCCGGAATGAGGTCACCAGGTTGCGGGCCTTCTCGGGGTCCGGCCCGGCGTTCTTGGCGTTCTTGGCGCTCGCCGTCGCCGGGGCGGCCGAGCGCCGGCCGCCGCGCAGCTCCGCGGACAGGTGCTCGCCGCGGCGGCGGTGCGGCAGGTGGCCGAGCGGTGGCTCGACCAGGCCGGCCGCTCCGGCAAGACTGGTCACTCCCGCCATGGCCGGGGGCCCCGCCGGGCCGGCCGCGCCCACCGGGGTGGGCGGAGCCTGCGGGCGCGGCGCGAACGGCGGTGGGGCCGGCCTTGACGCGCCCGGTCCCGCCGGCGGCGGCATCTTCGGCGCGGACAGTCCGGCCGGCGCCGCCGGGCGCACCGGCGGCCTCGTTCCCGCCGGCGCGGCCGGCCTGGCGGGCAGGGGCGGCGCGGTCGACGCCGGTGGGGCCGACGCGGCCGACGGGACTGGCGACGGTGGCGGGGTGCGCGGCGGGGCTGGCGGGTTGTTGGGCGGGGCCGGTGGGCGCTGGGTGGATGGGCCCGGCGAGCCGACCGTGATCGGTGGCAGCTCGAGCGTGTTGCCCCAGTCCGCCCGGACCGCGTCGAACAGCGTCGGACCCGTCGTGCCGGCGCCCACCTCGTCCGCCTCGTCGGAGCCCGCCCCGTCCGGGCCAGGGCCGCCGGCGCCGTTCGGGATGCCCTCGCCGGATCCGAGGTGGTCGCCGCGGCGCGGCGGTGGGTGGAAGAAGCTCTCGCGCACGCTGAGGACCTGTGACGGGTCCGCGTCGTAGCCGACGTCGAGACCGTCGAGGTACGCCCCGTCGTCCGCGAGGTCGTCGCCGTTCGCCGCGGCCCCCGTGGTGGCCAGACCGCCGGTGTTCACCGCGAACGGGTTCTCGTAGCCCACCCCGACGGCGTCGAGGCGCTCCAGGGCGGAGATCCGGTCGAGCGCCGCGCGCAGCGGGTCGTCGACGACGGGTGGCACCGCGGTGCTGTCGTCGACGAGCACCTCGGAGGGCAGCAGCACTACCGCGGTGACGCCGCCGTAGGCGCTGCGGGTCAGCTGCACGTCGATCGCGTGCCGGGCCGCCAGGTTCGCGACGACCCACAGGCCGAGCTTGTCGCCCTGCTGCTCCGGGTTGAACGGCGGCGGGTCGGCGAGGCGGGCGTTGAGCTCGGTCATCGTGTTCGTCGGGATCCCGATGCCACGGTCGGAGATCTCGACCGCGATGCCGGTGCCGACCGGGCTCCCGGACACCGTGACCACGGTGTTCTCCGGCGACATCTGGGTGGCGTTCTCCACCAGCTCGGCGAGCAGGTGGATGACGTCGCCGACGACCGGGCCGACGATCCGGATGTCGATCGTGGTACTGACCTCGACCCGGGTGTACGCCTCCACCTCGGCGACCGCCGCGCGCAGCGCGTCGACCAGCTTCACCGGGGAGCGGAACACCCGGCTCGGCCGGCCGCCCGACAGGGCGATCTGGCCCTCGACCTCCCGGCGCATGCGGGTCGCCAGGTGGTCGAGCCGGAACAGCCGATCGAGCATGTCCGGGTCCTGCTGGTCGCGTTCCAGGTCCGTGATCAGCTTGAGCTGGCGGTGGATCAGCGTCTGGCTGCGCCGCGCCAGGTTGCGCATCGAGGCCGACAGCGAGTGCTGCGCCGCGACCTCCGTCGCCGACTGGACGGCCGCCGAGTACACCTCGCGCAGCGACCGGGCGACGTCGCCAATCTCGTCGGCGGGACCGCGCGTCCCGTCGTCGCGGCCGATGTCAGCGTCCACCGGCCTGCGGTCGCGGATCGCGGCGGCGACCGCGGGCAGCCGCTGCTCGGCCATGTCGATGGCGTCCTCCCGCAGCGCCCGCAGCTGCCGGGCCAACCGGCGCGCGATCATGACCGACACCGCGAGCGTCAGGATCATCACGACCCCGGCGAGCAGACCGGCCAGCCAGGCTCGGGTCCGCGCCGTCGAGACGAGCGCGCTGCTGCGGTCCGACAGGTCCTGGGTGATCTGGGCCTCGACGTTGCGCAGCTGGTCGATCTTGGCGTTGGCGGCGGCGAGCCAGTCGGTCGGCGTGACGTCGACCGGCTGCTCGCTCTGCGCCTCGCGCAGCGCGCGGTCCTGCAGGGAGGTCACCGGGCCGAGCGTCGGACCGACGGCCTGGTCGTAGAGCTGGCGCTGGCCGGCGTCGGCGTAGACGTCGAACTGGCCGACCCAGGCGGCCTCGGCGCCGCTCGCGGCGCGGATGAGACCGAAGTTGTTGGAGTCGAGATGCTTGAGGATCACCAGGATGCTGACGTAGCCGCGCTGCTGGGCGGACTGCTCGGTGACGTTGCTGATCGCCGTCAGGGCCGCGACGGTGCGGACCACCTCGGGGTCGGTGGTGCCGACGCCGGACTGGGCAGGCGTGACGGCAAGCCAGGCGCGGACGATGCCGTTGTAGAGGTTCTGGCCGGCGTCCACGGCGTACTGGTGCGCGTCGATCTTGCGGCGTTCGGCGACCAGCTTGTCGGTCTGGGTCTCAGCGGTCGTCACGGCGGCACGCAGGCGCTCGTCGTCCGGCAGCGAGGCCGCGAACGTCTTCACGTCGCCGTACGCCCGGTCCACCTGGGGCCGGGCGGCCACCGTCTCCGCCTGCAGGACCCGGTAGCCCGAGCCGATGTAGGACAGCGACGCGTAACGCTCCTGGGACAACGCCCGGACCAGGGCGTTCACCTTGATAGTCAGCTGAGCGGCTGACTCGCTGCGGCTCGCCGCGTGCGCCGCGCCCACCTGCCCGGTCACGAGCAGCGTGGCGAGCCCAGCGAGCGCCAGCAGCGGCACGACCAGCGCGACCGCCAGCCGGTACCGAACCGGCCAGTTCTCCATCTCGCTCCCATCGGCGGATGCGGCACGACGACATTGGGGACCCGGGTCAGTGGGTGAAGAACAGGGTCAGGATGTGAGACGTGATCGGAGTAGCGGGGCCCAGAGGGGTGGGATCGGAATTCGACGGGGTGGGCATTGCGGGCGGGTGGGTCAGGGCCGCCGGAGCCGCGCCGGCACAGGAGGGGGGTGCACCGACGGCACCGACAGGAACGGAGGGGGTCGTGGCTGCGGCGAGGCGGCACCCCTTTGTCGCCATTGATTGCGGGTGCCGTCCCGAGCTCCGGCGGCGTTGCAAAAGCTAGCCCGCCCCGGACGGCGCCGATAGGTGAGCCAACGGTCCTATGTGGGACATGCGTCCTATAGGGGTCAGCTGGCACGGTCCTATGTGGGACACGCGTCCTATAGGGGTCAGCGAGGACCGTCCTATGTGGGACACGCGTCCTATTGGGGTCATTGAAGCCCCCTCACCTGGATAGTCCGTACTCGTGTCTTGGTGTAGCCTGCCCCGCACAGCCCTTCGACCAGGCGTAGCGGGGCAGCCACGCCGGTCGTGGACCGGCCGAAACAGTCCTCCCGCGTCCCGCCCCGCCCCACCTCGAACCCGTGCCGTGCCACCTACGGAGGGAGACGCCTGGTGCTGCTGGAGAAGCTGTTCGGTCTCGACGAGTTCGGCGTCGCCGTCTACCGGGCGGCCGCCGGGCACCGCTACTCCGACATCGAGTCGCTGGCCGAATGGGTCGGCCGGCCGGTGGCACAGGTCCAGGCCGAGGTGCACCGGCAGACGCAGCGCGGCCTGCTGCGCCTCGTCGGCGACACGTGGGAGGCCCAGGACCCGGCGCTGGTGCTCGAGGCGGAGCACGCGGCCGAACGCGTCGAGCTGGAGGCCACCCGCTCGGTCATGGTCGAACAGCGCGCGGCGCTATACCGAAGCGGGCTGTTCGCGGACTACCTGGCCGGCCGGCGCCGCCCAGGCCCCCACGACCGGGTCGTCACGATCCTCGATCACCACCAGATCCTGCTGAAGATCGCCGAGCTGGTCGAGAACGCCGAGTCCCAGGTGCACTTCCTGCTCGGCGGGCCAAGCCCGGCCGGCCCGGGGCAGGTCCAGTACATCCAGGACCTGGTGTGGGGGATGGCGCGCGCGGTGGAGCGTGGGGTACGGGTCGCCTCCGTGTGGGCGCCCGAGTACGTCGCGGCCGCCCGCGCGGCCAGCGGGACGCGGCGGCTGCCTCCGCTGGGCTGGGTCCGACAGAGCACCCAGGTGCCGATGCGGGCCGTCGTGGCCGACGCCCGCGCGGCCATCCTGCCGGTCGACCCGGACAACCTGGACCGGGGGGCGCTCGTCGTCGAGGCCCCCAGCCTGCTCGCCATCCTCGCCGACATGATCGAACGCATTCACCGCGACGCGCAGCCGTTGGCGGCGCCCCCGCCCGCCGCGGACCCCGCCGTGCAGCGCCGCCAGAACGCGGTGCTCGCGCTGCTGGCGCAGGGCCACACCGACCACGTGATCGCCACCCAGCTGGGCGTCACCATCCGGACCGTCCGCCGGGACGTCGCCGACCTCTACGAGGCGCACAACGTGACCAGCCGCTTCGAGCTCGGCGCCGTTACGGCCAGCCTCGGCCTCCTCCCGCCCATCGAGGTTTGAGCGCTCCCGCGGCCGGGAGCTCCGCGCCCCAGACCTCCCAGCAGACCTCCAGATCGCTTCGCGATCCGGCAGGAACCCCGGCTTCGTGATCCGGCAGGACCCTGCTCCCCACGTGGTTCCGGGCACTGGCATATGACGGTGGTTCGGCTGAGTCCGGGCTGACGAGGTGGCTAGGTTGGCACAGCGCTGATGCGCCGTCACTGGTGGTCGCTGAGTTGCATGAAGGGATTGCCGGTGTGCGTCTACGCCCTTGTCGCCGGCCGCCTGTCGGTGGCGGGACCGTTAGGTAGGGCGGCCGGCGACGGTGGCGGCGTGGCGGCGGAAGCTGGCGAGGGCGCGGCGGACGACGAGACGTTCCGCGCGGTCGGGGCGTAGCAGCGCGATCAGGTAGCGGGCGGTCTCGATGCCGGCGATCTCGCGCAAGGTGATCGCGCCGCCGGTCGGTGTGGTGTAGCGCGGCAGGACGGCGACCCGGTCGCCGCGGGCGACAAGGGCCTCGACCAGCCGGTTGTCGCGCAGCCGCTGGACGACGGACACGCCTCGCCCGGTCACCTCCTCGACGGCCAGCCGGACGGTGTCGAACGGGTAGCCGACCGGAACGCCGTACCACTCGACCTCGACGAGGTCGTCGGCCGCCACCTGCTCCAGGCGGGCCAACGGATGACCGACGCGCATCGCGATGTCGAGCGGTTCACGGGCAAGCGGCACGGTGACGAGGCCGTCGGCGCCCGGCGGCGGCCCCTTCCCGAGGCTGTGACCGATGACGATGTCGTAGTCGGTCACCAGCGCGGCGTACTCGTGCTCGGCGAGGTCCACGTCGTCGCATTCCAGCCGGACCGCCGTCGTCTCAAGCTCGGCCAGCACGTCCGGGAGCAGGAACGTCGCGGCGCTCGGAAGGGCGGCCACCCGTACGACGCCGGCGGGCTCACCGCGAAACTCGTCGAACCGCGCCTGCACCTCGGCCAGTACCCGGGCGACGTCGCGGCCGGCGTCGGCCAGCAGCCGGCCGGCCTCGGTGAGCCGGATCCCCCGGCCGTGCGGCTCGACGAGCCGGACGCCGAACTCGCGCTGAGCGGTGCGCAACTGCTGGGAGACGGCGGACGGGGTGCGATGGGTGGCCGCGGCGACCGCGGTGACGCTGCCGCGCGCGGCGAGCTCGCACAGCAGGTCCAGATGGCGGACGTCCACGCCGCCAGACTACCGACCTTGTAGGAGACCTACAGGTATATACGTATTAGTTTCACTTGTTCTTACAGCTCGTTGTCCGCGACAGTCGCGGTATGCCGCCCCGTCACCGCCTCCTCGCCCTGATCGTCGCGGTCGCCTGGGGCCTGAACTTCCTCGCCATCGACGCGTCGCTCGAACACTTCCCGCCGTTCCTGCTGGCCGCGGCGCGGTTCGCCATCATCGCGGTACCGACGCTGCTACTGGTGCCCCGTCCGCGGGTGCCGGCGCGGTGGCTGTTCGGCTATGGCCTCGGCTTCGGGACGTTGCAGTTCCTGTTCCTGTACTGGGCGATGCACGCGGGGATCCAGCCAGGGCTTGCCTCCCTGGTGCTTCAGTCATCGGCGCCGTTCACGGTGCTGCTGGGGGTGTCGCTGTTCGGCGACAGGGTTACGCCGCGGCGGCTCGCGGGCCTGGCGGTCGCGGTGCTCGGGCTCGCGGTCGTCGGCTGGGAACGGTCACACACGGCGGCGATCGGGCCGTTCCTGCTGGTGCTGGCCGGCGGATTCGGCTGGGCGATCGGAAACATCTGCAACGCCCGGGCGAAGGCATCCAACCCGTTCCACCTGACCCTCTGGATGTCGGTGGTGCCGCCGATCCCGATGTTCGGCCTCTCGCTGCTGGTGGAGGGCCCGCACCGGATCGGCGCCGCGTTCTCCACGACGGGGCACCTGCTCGGAGCGCTGGTCGGGCTCGCCTACACCGTGCTGATCGGCACCCTGCTTGGTTCGGGTCTCTGGAGCTGGCTGATGGCGCGGCATCCCGCCGGGCTCGTCGCACCGTTCTCCATGCTCGTCCCCGTCGTCGGCCTGTCGACCTCGGCCCTTGTTCTCGGCGAGCACGTCACCGCGCTCGAGATCGCCGGCGCCGCACTGGTCGTCGGCGGCGTCCTGTCTGGCTCGACGACCCGAACCGTGCCGATCCCCCTCCGCTGGCGTCGGCGACGCCAGGAACGACGTCAGGAACACCGCGGCCCGACCACGCCGACCGCCCCGACCGCTTCGACTGGCCCGACCTCGCCGGCTGGCCCGACCGTCTCGGCTGGCCCGGCCATGGYCGCGACGGTCGCCACGGGCCGGCAAAACAGGCTGTGACCACCGAGGCGACCGGGACCTACGCCCGTAGCCGCCTCTTCGGACCGCCCACCCGCAGGGAAATGCTGGTCAGCCCGCGCCCGAGGAGCTCGCCAAAGACCGAACCGTGGTGCGTCGCCACGCCTATCGGCACGCTGAACCAACACGCTTCACAGCAACGCCATCTATGTGTGTTGGATCAGCGGGTGTATAGGCACGCCTGCCTGCCACACATCGCCGTCCGGGCAGAGGCCGAGCTGGCGGACACCCGCCGCGGGCTCGGCGATCCACACCGGCCCGCCCCCGATCACCCGCCAGCGGCCACCTCAGCCGTATGCACACAACTACTTGGCGTATCAGTCCAGCGAGCCACCGGAAGGCGGACGCGTCGCGGCGCGCGCCCCTGATCGTGGCGTCCGGCAGGGCGAAGCCCGCCGGGGCGAAGGCGTCAAAGGAGGCCCGCGAGGCGGTAGAGGACGAGCGAGCCGGCAACGGCGACGTTCAGCGAATGTCCGGTGCCCACCATGGGGATCTCGACGACCGTGTCCAGCAGGGGCATGGCGCCGTCGGGAATTCCGGTGCCCTCGTGGCCGAGCACCATCACGGTGCGGCCGCCCGCCGCCGGCAGGTCGCCGAGGCGGATCGAGCCCTCCGCGAGCTCCACTCCGACGATCGCCGCTCCGGCGGCGCGCTGGGCGGCGAGCCAGTCGAGCGGATCAGCCACGCGGTGCACGCATGACCGGTGGCGCAGGGTGTTTCCCTTGGCGAGCGCCTCGGAGATCCAGGACGGCCGGCGCGGCACGGCGAGACAGGCCCCGACAGCGTCGCAGGTGCGCAGCAGCGTGCCCAGATTGACGCCATGCTTTGGCCACAACGGCGCGGCCACCAGGTGGTTCCAGCAGTGATGCGGCCGCTGGCGGCGAAGCCGGCGCAGCTCGGCCGGCGTACGCACGGATGCGCCGCTCATGGGGCGATGCGGAGCACAGCCCCCTTGTCTACGGGTGACGTCATGCGATCAACGGTATCGCGCGGGCGGTCCACCAGCACCGCCAGACCGCCGTCGGACCCGCCCTCGAACGACTCGGCTGGGCCACATCTCGACACCGTCTGAGGCGGGGCATTTCAGCCTTACCGCCCACACGGGGCCCCGCCGTCCAGGAGAATGGAATAACAACAGATGATCAATTGCCATGGGGCGGTCGGGGGGACGCCGCACCGGGGAGCTCACCGATGCATGACATGTTMAATGACCCTGCCCGCCGTCTGCTCATTGTCGCCCAGGAGGAGGCCCTCGGCTTTGGCCACGACCAGATCGGCACCGAGCACCTGCTGCTCGCCCTGCTCAACCGGCGCGCCGGCGCCGGAACCCAGGTGCTGGCTTCCCTCGGCGTCACCCTGGAACGCGCCCGCTCCGAGGTCGAGGCCATCGTCGGCCGCGGCCTGACGAGGCCGGCCGCCGTGCGCGGGAAGGCTCGCCGCGACCGCCGCCTGTCCTTCACCCAGCGGGCCGAATGGATCCTGGAACGCGCGCGGCTCGAGGCGAAGGCGGCCGAGCATTCCTACGTCGGCCCGGAGCACATCCTGCTCAGCCTGCTGCGCGAGGACGGCGGCGAGGGCGCCAAGATCCTCGACCGGCTGCGGCTCAACCGGGACGAGGCACGCCGGCGGACGCTGGTCGCGCTGCGCGTCCTGCCCTATCCGGGCCCAACTCTGCTGGACTCGGTCTCTGGCGACCTCGACGCCCAGATAGCGGCCCTGCGTGAGGCGAAGGACGAGGCCCTGGACAACCGCGACTTCGCCCTGGCGGTCGAGGTCCGCCAGAACGAGCGGACCCTCCTGGCCCAGCGCGCGAGCGTCGCCGCCCCGTCCTAGAGGTGCCGCCCCGTCCTGGAAGACAGCCCGTCCAGGACGGGCCTGACCACCAGCGGCGGGGCCCGGCGCCGTGCACACGCAGCGCCGCTGACGCCCGGTGCCACCGGAGGCTCTGTGGGTGCCGCCGAGGCTCGGAGTCCCGGCCACAACGGTCGGTCAGCGGCGCCGGTCAACCTCCTCGATGGTTCTGGTGTAGTTTGGCCGCCAGCCGGCCCGGGTGTGCATGGTTCCCCCCGTACCGCGCATACCCGGGCCGCGTCCGTTCGACGATTTCCTAGACACCCGCACGGTCATAGACGGTGAGCGCCTCGCGGACGACGAGCTCCACGTCGTCCGCGACCAGGAAACGTGACTCGACCAGCCGCCTGGCGGCGGCACGGACCGCCGACTCGTAGGCATCGCGCGTCGGGAGCACCGGGCGGGTGAGCAGGGGCAGTCTGCTGCCGAGGAACTCGTACAACGGGTTCGGCAGTCCGTCGACGGGGCGGCGCGGGTTCCAACCGGTGTAGGCCGCGACCGGAACCGCGACGACGGGTAGCGCGACGCCCGCGGTCTCGTTGCCGTCCGCGTCGACCGCGGCGACCACCGCCGGCTTCGCCGCGCCGAACACCGGCGGCCAGCGGCCGACACCGCGTCCCGCGTCAGGGCCGAGATCCATGTCCCTGGTGACGTTCAGCGCGCCGAGATCCGGGATCCGCACACCGTCGCCGACGGCGGCAGCGCCGCTGGCGACGGCAGCGCCGTCGGCCGCGGCCGCGAACCGTTTCAGGACGGCGTCGCGCGTCGACGCCGTTCCGTCCCGCCAGCGGGGAACCTCGCTGGCCGGCGGGTCGACGCCCACGCGGACCCATTCCACCAGCGCGACGAACAGGGCGCGCAGAATCGGTCCGACGTCGTGTGTGTGCGTCGGGTTCGCCGCCGGCATGAACTCCTTGAGCGGTATCGCGCCGAAGTGGTCCGTGCCTCGCAGCAGGTATACGCGCGTGTCCGGGTCGTCCGGCAGGTCCTCGCCGGTCTCCGGGTCGATGTGCACCAGCGCGCCGTCGCCGCGCCAGTACTCCCAGGAACTGTTGGTGAGAAACAGTTTCGGCACCGCGCCGGGGACGCCCGCCCCTCTGCTCGACGCCTCGCCTCTGCTCGACGCCTCACCGCTCCTCGTCCCGTCGCCCGCCCCTCCCCTGCCCGCCGCGTCGTCGTTCGCCGCATCGCTGCCGGCCGCGACTGYGGCCGCGCGGGCGGGGGCGAGGAGGCTGGTCGTGTCATACGGGGGAAGGTTCGAGAAGCCGGACGGGTGGGTGAGCGAGGGCTGGGCGTATCGGTGGTTGAACTCGCCCCGCCKGGCACCCGCGATATGTGCGAAGACGCCGTCGAAGACAACCGAGCCTGCCTCGTCGACGTTGCGGCCCTCGTGCAGGAACTGCCGCAGGAACCGGCCGGACTGGGAGACGCCGAACGCGAACGCGTGCGCCAGGCCGCCCGTGCGGCGCAGCCACGAGGCCGTGTCCCGGACCGCGAGCAGTCCGGTTCCCGTGACCGGGCACAGCGACGTGCGGTAGGTCAGCGTGTACCAGTGAAAGGCGCGGAACCCGCCGTCGAGCGCCACCGTCGTCGGGTCGACGAACCGCCACCGGTCACGGGGAACCGGCCGGGGAGCCCCGTCGGGGGCCAGCCGCTCGGCGAGGAACGCGTCCGGGTCGTCGACGTCGACGGTCGGGAGGTCTGCGAAGGTGAAGAACTGCGACGAGTCGGAAAGCGGATGGTCTGGCTGGTCCGTGTCCGGACGGAACTCGACCCGCAGCCATCCCGGCCCGACGTCGACCGTCGGTGCGGTGAGCCCGATGCTCGCGCGGCCGCGCGTCACGTCCCATTGCCAGCCGCACCAGACGATCGTCCAGCCCCGGGCGAGCAGAAATCCGTCGCCCGGATTGAGCCTGTCCAGGTCGACGAGCTGGGTGGGCGCGCCCGCGGAGAACGGGACCCCGCCGAGCAGGCCCCGGTTCGCGATGACGAGGACCAGACCGCCGTTGCCGCCGGCGCGCGGGCGCAGTACTCGCAGGTCGGCGTCGAAACGGGCCAGCCCATCCGGGCCGGCGGCGCGCTCGAGGTCGACGATCCCTCGGTTGGCCCCGGCGCCCGGGTCGACGGCGAACTCGGCCACCGCCGACACCGCCTCGTAGGCGCCGACCGTGCCCCACTCTCGCCCGTCCGCGAACGCCGACACGTTCTCGTCCCGCAGGCCGACCAACGCCACGCCCCGGATAGTCACACACCGCCGGACCGGCCGCCACGCATCCGATCACGACGCGCCAGGCGCCACGTACCAGGCGCCACGTACCAGGCGCCGTGAAAGGCCAGAGTCGTCTCAGGCAGCACCGACCCGAATGCGTCAGCATCAGCATCAGCCAGCTTGATCACCAGACGTGTATTCGGATCCGAACCAGCGCGGGCTTGGAGTTCGGATCAGATTTCAGCTCTGGCGATCTTCCGCGGCGGGCGCCGGACGGACGTTGCCGAGGATCGCGCTAGGCGTGCTCTGCGTTGGCGGGCGCCCGGGTCGCGGCCGCCGTCGTGGAACGCGTGGCGGGTGCGGGTGCGGCGCCACCGAGACCAGTGAGGCAGAAGGACCAGACGTGTTCGGCGATGACCGCGGTGGCCTCGCCCGCGGGGGCGAAGGCGTAGTGGTGGTAGACGGTCATGATCAGCTTCGTGATGAGGGCGGCGTCGCGGTCCGGGTCGATCGGGTGCAGCAGGCCGGCCGCCTGCGCCTCACGCAGCTCGCGGGCGATTAAATCGGTGATCGGCTGGATGGCGTGTGCCATGTCCTCCGGGAAACGCTGGTGCAGCCGCCAGTGCTGGGCGGTGATGAAACGCGGTCCGGTGCCGAGACGTCCGGCGGCGTCCGCCGCGTCGCCGTCGGCGCCAGTGGCGCCGACGACCCTGGCGGCGAGATCGCCCACGCCACCGTCACCCGCACCGCTCGCACCCGCACCGTTCACACCCACGCCGCCGGCATCCGCGCCGCCGTTGTCGGTCAGGCCCGAGAGGATCTCGGTCACGTAGAAGCGCAGGCGGGCCACCGGATCGGACAGGTGGCTGGCGGCGGCGGCGTAGCGCTCCGCGTTTTCGGCGATCATGTCCTCGATGACAGCGACCAGCAGCTGGTCCTTGCCGGGAAAATGCCGATAGAACGTCTGCAACGCGACGCCGGCCTCACGGGCCAGTTCCTGGGTGGTGAACTGGTCGCCTTTCTCGTCGACCAGCCGCCGGGCCGCCTCGACGATCACTTTTGCCTGCTGGATCGTGCGCAGGCGTGAGCGACGGACCGACGGCGAACGGTCGGCGGCGCGTTCTGCCCAGGACACAGGCTCGACGCTACCTTTCGTCGGGGCCGCCGCGGCCCGCGGTCCGGGCGGGTCGCCCGGACTGTGGCCGCGGTTACCCGGTTCAGCCGCCACGAGCGGAGACGAGGGCGCCGCGGTTGACCTTTGTCGCCTCGCTGCGAGGAATCGCGGCGACGAACTCGACGGTCTTGGGTGCCTTGTAGTGCGCGAGGCGGTTCTTGGCGTAGGCGATGACGTCGTCCGCGGACGGAGGGCTCGCGGGGTCGGCCGGTTCGACGATGGCGTGCACCCGGCGGCCCCACTCGGGGTCACGCAGGCCGACGACGACCACGTCGGCGATGGCGGGATGGTCGATGAGCGCGGACTCGACCTCGGCGGGGAACACGTTGGCGCCGCCGGTGACGATCAGGTCGACCCTGCGGTCGACGAGGTACAGGAAGCCCTCGGCATCCAGGTAGCCCATGTCCCCGGCGGTGTGGAAGCCGTCGTCGGTGCCGCGCAGGCGCGGGGCGTCGCCCAGGTACCGGTATCCGCCGTAGGACGGGGAGCGCAGGTAGATCTCGCCTATCTCGCCGAGTGGTGACTCGGCGCCGTCGGCGTCCAGGACGCGCAGCTCCGTGCCGCCAATGCCGCGCCCGACGCTGCCCTGATGGGTGAGCCACTCGTCGCCGCGGATCGCGGCGAGCCCGAGCCCCTCGGTCATGCCGTAGGCCATGACGATGCGTTCGGGGCCGACGAGCCCGGCCCATCGGTGGACGAGCGACGGCGGCATGGGAGCCGCGCCCTGAATGAACCAGTCGATGCTCGACAGGTCGCGGCCGTCGATGCCGGGAAGGTCAGCGATCCGCTGCAGCATCGTCGGGGTCGCGGTGAACGTCGTGATCCGGTGTCGTTCGATGACGTCGACGACCCGGGCGGCGTCGAACTTCTCCATCACCACCAGCCGGTCGCCCATCAGCAGGCTGAACAGCGTGGAGAAGCCGTTCGTGTGGTACATCGGCGCGAGCACCAGGATCGTCTGCGGCTCGCGCACCGGGCGCCAGTTCTCGAGCAGCCGACCGGCATAGCGCGGGTCGTGGACGCCGCGCCGCTCGGAAAGGATGATCTTCGGGGTCCCGGTCGAACCACTGCTGCAGATGCCGTTGACGTGCGGCGAGACGAGGTCGGGCAGATCGGGGACCGCGCGCCCTTCCGATTCGTCGATCCAGGTGAGGTCCGGCGGGCCCAGGTAGATCCGCGGGTCGATCACCTGACGCAGCCGCTCGAGCTCCCAGTCAGGCACATCCCAACGGACCGGCACCGGCACCGCGCCCAGCTTCCAGGCCGCGAGCGCGGACAACAGGAACTGCGGCGAGTTGCGCAGCCCGAGCCCGAGCCGGTCGCCACGGCGCAGACCACGGTCCGCGAGCGCGCCGGCCAGCTGGCTGGCGCGTCGGTCGAGCATCGGCCAGGTGAAGGCCGGCTCGGAGCCGTCCAGCCCGATGTGGCGGAACACCACCTCGCTCGGGTTCTCCTCGACGAGCTGCCGGATCCGTCGGGCGATGCTGACCTCGCCCTCGCCGGCCTCACCCTCGGCGGCCTCGGCTTTGCCGGTTTCGGTCTCGAAGGCGGCTTCCACGACCCGTCCCTTCCACGTCCCGTCCAGAGTTTCACTTCGGAGTCTCACGTTCGGAGCTGTCGCGCGGAGCCACTGTCACGCGGAGCCACTGTCACGCGGAGCCGCTGTCGCGCGGAGCCGCTGTCGCGCAGGGCTGCCCACCGTGGGCCGGGCTCGTTCCGCGGAAGGTGCCGGCTTCGCCGGCACCTGGTGGGAACCTCGCCGATCGGCACACGTGGGCGGCGCGGGCCCGGGGCCGGGACGGAATCCCGGCCCCGGGTCGCGAGCCGGCTCAGCCGGCGGAGGCGCCAACCACCTCGTAGGCGCTCGGCTGACCCTTGGCGTCGAGGGTCGCGGCCAGCGAGCCGCGGGTGCACACGGCGCTCGACAGCTCGGTGGCCGTCCCG
This sequence comes from Pseudofrankia sp. EUN1h, assembly GCF_001854645.1. NCBI lineage: Bacteria > Bacillati > Actinomycetota > Actinomycetes > Frankiales > Frankiaceae > Pseudofrankia > Pseudofrankia sp. EUN1h. The sequence continues at coordinate 107,600 of NZ_MBLN01000003.1, forward strand.
TCGCACTTGAACTTCAGCCCACCGGCGCCGGGAAGCTCCGACTCCGGCATCGCCCGGATCGTGCTGATGATGCTCGCGGGCGTGATCTCGCCGCTGAGCTTGGAGGTCGCGAGCTGGAAGCCGGCGAGCGCGCTGAACATGCTCATCCCGCCGATCTGGCTGGTGTCCACGCCCTTGGCGTACTGGCTGACCACGGCCTTGTAGAGCTGGGTGGACGGGTTGTCGGTCCCGATTGGCGCCGACGCCGTGATCTCGATGCCGTTGAGCAGGTCACCCGGCACCGCCTTGCGGGTGGCGTCGGTGATGCACTGGGCGATGCTGGTGATCTGACCCTTGTACCCGACCGCGCGCAGGCCGTTGAAGGCGCTGATGCAGAACGAGTCGTTACCGAGCACGAACACCAGGCCGGGGTCGCCCGCGACGACCGGTCCCAGCTGCGGCGTCATGTCGGCGGTGCCCAGCGCGATCCGGACGAGGTCGTGCTCCAGGCCCGCCGCCTTGTACTTCCCGGGCGCGATCGTCTGCTCCAGGCCAAGGGCGGCCGGAACGTCGATCACGATCGACGTCACCTTCTTGAAGCCCTTCTCCTTGGCCACCGTGATCGGCAGGCCGATAGGCCCGGCTGACGGGTCGGACAGGATGAAGGTCGAGGCCTTGTCGGCCAGCAGCTCGGTCTCGCTGGTGGCGTAGAGCATCACCGGGATGCCGGCGTCGTGCAACGGCTTCCAGGCATCCTGCATGACGGCCGACTCGCCGAACACGGCGGCGACGACCCCGGCCTCGATCAGGTGGTTCCCGCAGTCGGTCGCCTTGCCGGGATCACCCAGGGCGTCGCACACGACCAGCTCGATCGGCCGGCCGGCGATGCCGCCCCGGTGCTCGTTGAGCCACTTCGCGGTGCCATTGGCGACCGTGTCCTGGGCGGACATGTCCGAGGACGGACCCTTGCCCTCGGTGACGATTCCGATCTTGACGGCCGCGCCCTTCGCCGGGTCGGACGGACCGAGCAGGGACGTCGCGGCGTTCGCCGAGGCGGATGGCGTGCTGCCGCCGCCGCCACCGTCGTCGTCGCTCCCGCAGGCCGCGACGAGACCAACGGTCGCGGCCAGCGCCAGGACCAGACCGGATAAGCCGGCCGACCTGGATAAGCCGGATAACCTGCCGGTTGTCCGCCGCGCTCGGCGCCGGTTCGGCCTACCCGGCAGGACCCTTGTGTGTGCCACTTGCCCTCATCTCGTGGTCGAAGCCCCCGCCCAGCGGCGACGGCCTGGGAATGACGAGTCGGGACGACGAGCAGGGCGGGCAACCGCGCCCAGGGCACGCCGCAGCCGTCGGTCGAAGCATTGAGCGACGTGCCACGGATCGGGGACTCGTCGCGAGTGTGTGAGCAGCCGGAGCCGGCCGCCGAACAAGACCTCGGTACCGGCTCGAGCCGTCTGGTACCGGGAGTGCACGCATGCTCGCAACATTCAACGGAGACGTCAAGCTCTACTGAAAAGTGAATTGGGGGCTTCTCAGCAACGAGAGTCCCGTTCTACAGTGCGGTCGTCGTGACAGTCCGCGGCGCGGCCGAGGGGCTCGACACGACGCGAGGGGAGGTCCGTCGAGTGGACGACGCCGAGTTAGACCCGTCAGACCCGTCAGGCCAGGTAGACCGCTCAGGCCAGGTAGACCGCTCAGGACAGGTAGACCGCTCAGACCCACCCGAGGCTCCAGGTGCGTTGGACGGCGTCCGCGTCGTGGAGCTGGCGCAATGGGTGTTCGTCCCGGTGGCCGGCGCGCTGCTGGCGGACTGGGGCGCGGATGTCATCCGGATCGAACGCCTGGAAGGCGACCCGTACCGAGGCCTGGCCACCCAGGGCATCGGAACCGACAGCGGCGGGGTCAACCTGTCCGTCGCCCTGGCCAACCGCGGCAAACGCTCGATCGCCCTCGACCTGCGCCGCGAGCAGGGACGAGCACTGCTCGACGAGCTGCTCGCGACCGCCGACGTGTTCCTGACGAACTTCCGGCCCGGCGCGCTCACCCGTCTCGGCCTCGACGCCGACACGCTGCGCCGGCGCTTCCCCCGGCTGGTCTACGCCCGTGGCCACGGCTACGGGGTCCGCGGTCCGGATGCTGATCTGCCCGGCTACGACTCGTCGGCCTTCTTCGCGCGCGGCGGCATGGCCCATGTGCTGACCCCGCCCGAGCGGGACTATCCCATCAGCCAGCGCGGCGCGATGGGCGACCGCAACGGCGCGATGGCGCTGGCGTTCGGTGTGGCGGCGGCCCTGCTGCGCAGGGAACGGACGGGCTCCGGCTCGGTCGTCGACGTCTCGCTGCTCGCGACGGCGATGTGGACGCTGTCGTCCGACGTGCTCTCGGCCCTGTCCGGCAGCGAGCCACGAGCCATGCCCGGCCGCACCGGCGGCCCGAACCCGCTGGTCGGCAACTACCGGACGAAGGACGGGCGCCACATCCAGCTGGTGTTCCTGGAGGCCGACCGCTACTGGGCCGACTTCTGCCGGCTGCTCGGACGCGACGACCTGGCCGCCGACCCGCGGTTCGCGGACCTGCGGACGCGCGGCGCGAATCGGGACGCCTGCGTCGCCGAGCTGGACGCCGAGTTCGCCAGCCGCACCTTCGAGGAGTGGAAGGACCTGCTGTCCGGGATCGACGCGCCCTGGGCACCCGTACAGGCGGTCGAGGAGCTGCTCACCGACCCGCAGGTGCTGGCGAACGGCTACCTGGGCGAGGTTCACGTCGACGACGGGCCCACCTACCAGCTGCCGACCGTTCCGGTGCAGTTCGACGAGCGTCCGCCGCCGCTGCGGCGTGCCCCCGAGCATGGCGAGCACACCGAGGAGATCCTGCTGGAGCTTGGCCGCACCTGGGAACAGATCGCCGAGCTGAACGAAGCGAAGGTCATCCCGTGACCGCACCGGCGCCGGCGCCCGCGACCACGCCGGCCACCACCTCTGCGGCCCCGGCCGACCCATCCGCGACACCAGCCGACCCATCCGCGGCCCCGGCCGACGCATCCGCGACGTCACCGGCCGCTACGCCCACCCGTCGGCCGCTGCCGGTGTCGGACGAGCAGTCCGCGCCGTTCTGGGCCGCCGCCGCCCGCCACGAGTTGGTGATCGCTCGCTGTGCCCGCTGCGGCGCCTTCACCCACCCACCTGACATCATCTGCCCGCACTGCGGCAGCACCGACCCGGGCTTTACCTTCCAGCCAGTCAGCGGCCGCGGGACCGTCAGGTCGTGGACGGTGGTTCGCCAGTCGTTCCTCCCAGGCTTCGACGTGCCCTTCGTCCTGGTCGACGTCGAGCTCGCCGAACAGTCCGAGCTGCGCCTGATCGGCCGGCTCGTGGACGGGCCCGACGCGCCGCTCCGCGTCGGCGCACCGGTCACCGTCGCGTTCGAGGACGTGGCGCCAGAGGTCGCCATTCCCGCCTTCGAGCTGGCGGGTGACGCATGAGCGAGAACGACCCGGTGCTCGACGACCAGGCGCAAAGGAGCCAGGCACAGGAGAGCCAGGCACAAGAGACCCGGGTGCGAGGCGACGAGCGGCACGGCAGTGCCGATGGGGCGACCAGTGACCGGCAGCGGCATAGCTGGGCGCGAAGCGGCCAGCAACGACGCGGCCGGCCGAGCAACGAGGTGGCCATCGTCGGGTACGCCCACAGCCTGGTCCGCCGGCACGCGCCCGAACCGCTGGGTGTCCTCGCCGTCGACACGGCCCGCCGGGCGATCGCAGACGCGGGCCTCCAGGTCGCCGACGTCGACGGGTTCGTCAGCGCTTCCATGTTCCCGACGGCCGGCGCGCACACGGTCGAGGACGGGACGAGCATCGTCTCGTCGCAGTGGATGGCCGCGCATCTCGGCGCCGACGCGCGCTACACCGCCGGCTTCGACGGTGTGGGTGCGCTGACCGGGTCGTTGGCACTCGGGGTGAACGCGGTCGCGAGCGGGGYCGCCGACTACGTGCTGCTGCACCGGGCCCTGCACAACCCGGTGGGCAGCTACCACGCGAACCCAATGACGTCGGCGGTCGGTTGGCAGCAGTGGACCGCTCCGCAGGGCTTCTTCGGCCCGCTGCAGATGATCGCGCTTCCGTACAACGAGTACCTGGCGCGCTACGGCGCGAGCCGGGAGGCGATGGCGGCGGTGCTGGTGGAGGCACGCAAGAACGGCGCGCGCATCCCCTGGTCGTACTGGCATGGCAAGCCGCTCACCGCCGAGGAGTACCTGGCCGCACAGACGCTGGTGGACCCGATCTGCCGGTACGACTGCGACATCCCCGTCGACGGCGTCGCCACGTTCGTCCTGACCTCAGCCGAGCGGGCCGCCGACCTGCCGAACAAGCCGGTCTACATCGCCGGCTACGCGTCCGGCCTGCCGCCGCGGCGCCGGCTCGCGCAGCACTGGCCGCTCGACGACATCATGGACGCCGGATTCGGCCTGGTCAGCAGGTTGTGGGAGCGTTCCGGGGTCGGGCCGGCCGAGATCGACCTTCCGCAGGTGTACGACGGGTTCTCACCGTTCGTGTACTTCTGGCTAGAGGTTCTCGGCCTCTGCCCGGTCGGTGAGGCGCATCGCTTCGTCCAGTCCGGTGGCATCGACGCCGACCGCCCAGACGGGCTGCCGGCGCTGTCCGGCGGCGGCGCGCTCGGGAACGGCCGCATGCATGGCGTCCCCCAGATGCTCGAGTGCTACCTGCAGCTTTCCGGCCGCGCGGGCGAACGCCAGCGCGACAAGGCAACCATTGGCGTCGCCTGCCACTCGTCGCCGCACTACGGCGGCGCCGTCGTCTACAGCGCCGTCCCGTTCTGAAGTTCTGACCCGTCCCGACGTCCTGACGCCCCGACGTCCGACGTCCCGACCCGTGTTGGCGCGCGGTTCCGCGGGGCGCGCATCCAGGTACGTGAATCCAGCAAGCAAGGGAGGCCGGGGTGCCGGCAATCATCGAGGAACGGCGTTCATACGTCGCCGGACGGTGGGTCCACGGCGATGGTTCGTTCGCCGTGGAGAACCCGGCCGACGAGTCGACGGTCGCCGAGATCGGCGTGACACCGCTCGCCGAGATCGAGCGGGCCATCACCGAGGCGCGGCGCAGCTTCGACGAGGGCGTGTGGGCCGACAAGCCCGCGGCCGAACGCGCGAGGATCCTCCTGGCGTTCCTCGACCACATCGAGGCCTCGCACGACGCGCTCGTCGCCACGATGATCGCCGAGGCCGGCCAGCCGGTCGCGTACGCGGAACGGGCGCAGTTCGCCTCCGGCCTGGCGCTCGGGCGCGCGACGATCGACCTCTACCAGTCGATGCGGCACGAGGAAGCAAGCCCCGTGCCCGTCAACGAGCTGGTGCTCGGCCGGGTGGCGCTCAGCGTGCGCCGCCACGAGCCGATCGGCGTGGTCGCGGCCATCACGCCGTACAACGGCGCGATCATCATGGCGTTCCAGAAGGTCATCCCGGCGCTGATGGCGGGCAACTCGGTCGTCCTGCGGCCCAGCCCGCTGACGCCGATCTCCTCGCTGGTGTTCGGCGCCGCGGCCGAGGCGGTCGGCCTACCGCCGGGAGTCCTGTCCGTCGTCGTGGAACAGGGCGCCGCCGGCGCCGAGCTGCTCACGACGCACCCAGCCGTCGACATGGTGTCGTTCACCGGCTCCACCGCCGTCGGGAAGCGGATCCTCGCCCAGGCGGCGCCGACGGTGAAGCGGGTCTCGCTGGAGCTCGGTGGCAAGTCGGCGCAGATCTACCTGCCGGACGCCGTCGACCGCGTCGCGACCGGGGCGATCATGGTCGTGGCCACCACCGCCGGCCAGGCCTGCGTCGCCGCCACCCGGATGCTCGTGCCGGCGGACCGCAAGGAAGAGGTGGTCGAGGCGGTCAGCCGCGTCTACGGGTCGTTGAAGGTCGGTCCGCCGTCGGACCCGGCCTCGATGATGGGCCCGGTCATCAACGACGCCGCCCGGGCGCGCTGCGAGCGGTACGTCGCCCTGGCCGAGCAGCACGGCGGCAAGGTCACCACCGGCGGCGGCCGGCCCGCCGGGCTGGAGCGCGGCTACTACTTCGAGCCCACCGTCCTGGACGTGCCTGACAACGCCAACCCGGCGGCCCAGGAGGAGATCTTCGGCCCGGTGCTGTCGGTGATCGGCTACCGCGATCTCGACGACGCCGTCCGGATCGCGAACGACAGCGTCTACGGCCTGTCCGGCCAGGTCTACGGCAAGGACGTCGCCGCGGCCACCGCCGTCGCCCGCAGGCTGCGCACCGGCGCGGTCAACGTCAACACGTCCGTGTTCAGCGCCTATGCCCCCAGCGGGGGCTACAAGCAGAGCGGTCTCGACCGCGAGCGCGGCCCCGACGGCATCCGCGCCTTCCAGGAGGTCAAGCACATGTCCATCGGGGAGCTGCGCTAGCGCGGCCAAAACCGCAAGGCCCCGCCCTGGCCCTGCCTGCCCTGGCGGGGCGCCCCGGATGGCCCCGGCACCGACCACGGACCACGGACCAGACCTCGAACCCACGAGGAGGAGACATGACCTCAGAACTGAACCTCGACTGGCTGATCTCGGTCGACGACCACATCCTCGAGCCGCCACACGTGTGGATCGACCGCGTCCCCAGCAAGGACCGTGACCGCGCCCCGCACATGATCAACGAAAACGGCCTGGACTACTGGGTGTACGACGGCAAGAAGTACCCCAGCTCGGGACTGTCGGCGGTCGCCGGCAAGTCCAAGGAGGAGTTCAGCCCCGAGCCGCTGCCCTACAGCGAAATGCGGCCCGGCTGCTACGACCCGACCGAGCGGGTCAAGGACATGGACCGCGCCGGCATCCTCGCCTCGCTCTGCTTCCCGACGATCACCCGGTTCTGCGGCCAGCTGTTCATGGAGGCCTCCGACCAGGAGTTCGGCCTCGTCTGCCTCAAGGCCTACAACGACTGGATGATCGACGAGTGGTGCGCCGCCGCGCCCGGCCGCTACATCCCGCTCGCGCTCATCCCGCTGTGGGACCCGAAGCTCGCCGCCGCGGAGCTGGAGCGGACCGCCGCGAAGGGCGCGACCACGTTCGCGTTCTCGGAGAACCCGGAGCCGCTGGGCCTGCCCACCATCCATGACCCGTCTGGTTACTGGGACCCGGTCATGGCCGCGGCCAACGAGCTGCACATGGTCGCCTCCATGCACGTCGGCTCCTCCTCCCAGGTACCGAAGATCGCGAGCAACGCGCCGTTCCTCGCCAACCTCACCTGGGGCGCGATGCGCACCTCCGGCGCCATGCTCTCCTGGCTGTTCTCCGGCATGTTCCAGCGCTACCCCAACCTGAAGATCGCGCTGTCCGAGGGCGAGATCGGCTGGATGCCGTACTACCTGGAGCGGGCCGAGCAGGTCCTCGACAAGCAGCGCTACTGGGTCCAGCGCGGCGCGAAGTTCATGGACCACGGCGGCTCCACCGGCGTCGACCTGGACACCCTCGACGTGCGCGCCACCTTCCGCGACCACATCTACGGCTGCTTCATCGAGGACCACCACGGCATCGCCAGCCTCGCCGAGATCGGCGAGGACAACATCATGTGCGAGACCGACTACCCCCACTCCGACTCCACCTGGCCCAACTGCATCCAGACAGTCAAGAACGTCATCGGCCACCTGCCAGCCGAGACCCAGTACAAACTGCTGCGCGGCAACGCCGAACGCCTCTACCGGTTCACCGCGGCCGAGCCGCCCGTCCTGGCCGGAGCCTGAGCCGATGTCCGGATCCGCCCCCGCTCCCGCTGACTGGTCGGTCGCCGTCGACCGCGACCAGTGCATCGGCAGTGGGATCTGCATCGTCTATGCCCCGGACTTCTTCACCCACGACGACGAGGCCAAGGCAATGGTGATCGACGGTGCTGGCGACGCCGACCTGGGCGCCGTCCGCACCGCCGTGGAAGCCTGCCCGACCAGCGCGCTGGCGTTCCTGGCCGGCGACAAGAAAGAAGCGTGACCTGATGGGAAACCTGCTCGAAGGCAAGAGCGCCATCGTCACCGGTTCCGGCGGTGGCGTCGGCCGGGCCTCCGCCTTACGGTTCGCCGAGGAGGGCGCGCGGGTCGTCTGCGCCGACATCCGGCTGGAACCGGTCAAGGAGACGGTGAGCCTGATCGAGGCGGCCGGCGGGACGGCGATCGCCGTCGGCGCCGACGTGTCGAACGAGGACGACGTCGTGGCGATGATCGCCGCCGCCGTCGAGGCGTTCGGCCAGCTCGACATCCTGTTCAACAACGTCGGCATTCCGACGCCGCGACTGGGCACAAAGCTCGAGGACCACACCGCCGAGGACTTCCAGCGCCTCGTCGGCGTGAACTTCGGCGGCGTGTTCTTCGGTACCAAGCACGCGATGCTCCAGTTCAAGGCGCAGGGCGGCGGCGGCGTCATCCTCAACACCGGTTCGGTCGCCGGGCTGGTCGCCTGGGGTGGATCCGTGTACGGCGCGACGAAGGGCGCGGTGCACCAGCTCACGAAGGCCGCGGCCATCGAGGGCGCGCCGTTCAACATCCGGGCCAACGCGATCTGCCCGGCCGGCATGCCGTTCACCGGGTTCATGGCGGCCGGCGGCATGACGGTGACCGACGAGGCGACGCTGCGCCACGTCGCCGAGACGACCGGGGCCAACCACCCGCTCGGCCGGCCCATCACCGCCGAGGACTGCGCCGAGGCCGCCGTCTACCTGGTCAGTGACCGGGCCGCGAACGTCACCGGCGTGCTGCTGCCGGTCGACGGCGGCTACGTGGCGCGCTAGCCGCCACGCCACCCCACCGAAATCGGCGGACAATTCCATGACCGAGATAGCCACCCTCGACCGCGCGCGCATCCAGGAGCTCTTCGACCTGCGCGGCGCCTACCTCGCCCGTTCCGGCGGCGGCTACACCGACGACCCGAACCCGATCTGGAACCGGCTGCGGGAACAGGCGCCGGTGCATCCGGGCACCGTCCACGAGCTCACCGGCGTCGACGAACCGCTGATGTTCGCCGGTCTGCCCTTCCCGGACCGACCGCACTTCTCGGCCTTCACCTGGGCGGCCTGCGATGCCGCCTACCGGGACGCGGAGGTGTTCGCCTCCTCGCCCGAGCCGGTCGACGTCGCCGGCGGCCCGTCGGCCGTGCTCAACAGCATGCTGTCGATGGGTGGCACCGAGCACCGGCGCTACCGGGCGCTCGTGCAGCCGTCGTTCGTGCCGAACAGGGCGCAGTGGTGGATCCGCAACTGGATCGAGCAGACCGTCCAACTGCTGATCGACAGCTTCGCCGCCGACGGCCGGGCGGAGCTGAACGTCGACTTCTGCGCCGCGATCCCGGTGCTGACGATCACCAGCAGCTTCGGGGTGCCGGTTGACCAGGCCCTCGACATCCGGGCCGCGCTCCAGCACCCCGAAAAGATCATCGAGATCATCCGCCCGATCGTCGCGGCCCGCCGCGAGGCCCCGGGCGACGACCTGATCAGTGTGCTGACCCAGGCAGAGATGACCGACGAGAACGGCGTCCGCCACCGGCTGTCCGACGCCGAGATCTACTCGTTCTCACTGCTGCTGCTGGCCGCCGGCTCCGGCACGACGTGGAAGCAGATGGGCACGATGATCACCATTCTGCTCCAGCGGCCCGAGCTGCTGAAGGCCGTCCGCGAGGACCGGGCGCTGCTGCGGCCGGCGATCGAGGAGTCGCTACGCTGGCTGCCGACCGACCCGATGTTCTCCCGGTACGTGACCCGCGACGTCGACTTCCACGGCGTGCACCTGCCCGAGGGGGCGGTGCTGCACATCTGCCTCGGCGCCGCCAACCGGGACCCGGCCCGCTGGGACCGGCCCGACGAGTACGACGCCGGCCGGCCGCTCAAGCCGTCGTTCGCGTTCGGCGGCGGCGCGCACGTGTGCCTAGGCATGCATGTCGCCCGGGCCGAGATCCGCGTCGCCATCAACGCGCTCCTCGACCGGCTGCCGAACCTGCGCCTCGACCCCGACGCCGAGCCCCCGCGCTTCGTCGGCATGTACGAGCGCGGCGCGACGGCCATCCCCGTCCTGTTCGACTGACGCGGGCCGCACCACCGACCCGGGCCGCCCAGGCTCGGGCCGGTCGGCCTCGCCGGCCCGAGCCTGGGCGGCGCGGCCCGGCCGCCACGTCTCCCGACCTCCGGAGAACCCCGTGAGCGAACCGAACCCCGCAAGTGAACCGAACTACGTCAAGCCCGAGCTCACCCTGCTGGGGGCGGACCACATCCGCGCCTACCGGGAGACCGACGGCGAGACCGGCTACCTCTGGAACGGCGTCCCGACGCTGCTGCTGACCACGACTGGCCGGCGCACCGGCGAGGCCCGCACCTCGGCGCTGATCTTCGCCCGCGACGGCGACGACTTCCTCGTCGTCGCCTCCACCGGCGGGGCACCCAACCATCCCAAGTGGTACCTGAACCTCGAGGCGAACCCGGCCGTCGAGATCCAGGTCAAGGCCGAGCACATCAAGGTCGTCGCGCACCCGGCCACCCCGGAGGAGAAGCCCCGCCTCTGGAAGATCGTGACGGACGCCTGGCCGAACTACGACGTCTACCAGACGCGCACCGAACGCGTGATCCCGGTCGTGGTCCTGCGCCGCGCCTGAGCACCCGGTCGCGAATGCTCCGCCGCGCCGGCCCATCGGCGAACCCGCCGACGGTGACCGGCCGGGCGGCGCCAGAATGGCCGCCGGCCCGGCTCCTGGCCCCAGATCCCTGCCACCTCGCGCCCAAGGAGGAGACATGCTCCCGCAGGTCCCGACGGAGACCGCGCCTACACCGTGCGCGGCGCTCGGCCGCATTGGCCGCACCACCGCCCCCGAGGCCGCCTTATGAGCACGGTCGCGCCGCGGTTTCCCGACACCCTCGACGAGGCGCTCTCCCCCGCCTGGCTGACGGAGATCCTCAGCAAGCAGTACCCGAACATCCGGGTCCACGGGGCCAGTCGCGGCCCCATCGTCGCCCGGGTCGCGACCAATCTCCGCTTCGACGTCGACTGCGACGGCCTGGGCGAGGACCAGGCGCCGCTGAAGCTCTGCGTCAAGGGCTTCTTCACCCCGGCCGGCGAGCTCGTGCACGGCACCGGCGAGCACGAGGCGTACTTCTACCGGGATCTCGTCGACTCCACCGGGGTCCGCACGCTGAACGCCGTCTACGCCGACGTCCACCCGCAGCACGGCGGCGGCGTGATCATCACCCGGGACATCGTCGCCGAAGGCGCGACCTTCCTCGACGCGCTCGCCCCGTACACCCCCGACCAGGCAGCGGTCAGCCTCTCCCAGCTGGCCAAGCTGCACTCCTCGACCTGGAACGCCCCGGCGCTCGCCGACGTCGGCTGGCTCGCGCCCCGCCTCGATGGCCATCTGCGGCACCGCGGCTTCAAGGAGATCAACGGGAACTTCACCGGCCCGATCGGCGCCGGCGTCCCGGCAGAGGTCCGCGACGCCCAGCGGCTCGTCGACGCCTACCGGCGGTTCGCCGCCCTGGTCGCGGCCGCCGATCCGTGGTGCATCGTGCACGGCGACCCGCACGTCGGGAACGTCTACCTCGACGCGCGGGGCCGGCCGTCGTTCGTCGACTGGCAGCTCGCGCAGCGCGGCCCGTGGTGGGTCGACGTCGGCTACCACATCGCGTCCGCGCTGACCGTCGAGGACCGCCGCGGCCACGAACGCGACCTGCTCCAGCACTACCTCGACGAGTTGCGCGCCGGAGGCGTCGACGCCCCGTCGCTCGACGACGCCTGGACCGGCTATCGCCAGGGCATCGTCGAGGGCTTCTACCTCTGGGGGATCACTCTCAAGGTCAAGCCGGAGATCACCACCGTGCTGCTCGCCCGGATCGGCACCGCGGTCGCCGACCACGACTCCCTCACCGCCGTCCTCGACGCCGAGGGCTGACCGGTGCCGACAGCTCTGGTCACCGGCGCCAGCCGCGGCATCGGCAAGGCGATCGCCGTGCACCTGGCCAGGACCGGCTATGACGTCGCGGTCACCGCCCGGACCGTCAAGGAAGGCGAAGGGCGCGAGCACTCGTCGACCCTGCGTCGCTCCGACACCAGCCCCCTTCCCGGGTCGCTGTCCTCGACCGCCCTGCTCGTGGAGGCGGAGGGCACGCGGGCACTCACCGTCCCCGCCGACCTGACCGACCGTTCCTCGGTCTTCGCCGCCGCCGACGCCGTGCTGGCGGAATGGGGCCGCATCGACGTCCTGGTCAACAACGGCCGCTACATCGGCCCCGGCCACATGGACCACCTGGAGGAGACCCCGCTCGACCTGCTGGAGCTGCACCTCGAGGCGAACGTCATGGCTCCCCTGGCGCTCATCAAGAAGGTGCTGCCCGGCATGCTCGAGCGCGGGTCCGGCTGCATCGTGAACATCACCTCCGGCGCGGGTTACCACGACCCGCCGGCCGCCGCGGGCGCCGGCGGCTGGGGGCTTGGCTACGGCCTGAGCAAGGCGGCCCTGCATCGCGTGGCCGGCATCCTGCATCTGGAGACGGCCGGCCGCGGGGTGCGGGCCTTCAACGTCCAGCCCGGGTTCGTCGCCACCGAGCGGATGGCGCAGGACATGGGCACCTTCGGCTTCGACGCGTCCGGCGCCGCCCCGCCCGACGTGGTCGGCGCGGTCGTCGCCTGGCTGGTGGCCAATCCCGAGACCGCGGAGGCGGCCATGGAGGACGAGCCGGCCGTCTTCCGGTCGACCAGGGACGGCCGCACCATCGAGGCCCAGCAGGTCTGCCGTGACCTCGGCCTTCTGCCCGGATGGCCCAGCACACCGGCTGGTCCCTGAACCAGAAGGCCACGTTCCGTGCCCCGGTTCGCGGGCGCGTCGCACGCGGGCCGGGGTGCGGCCGGATCGATGGAGGTGGCCGGTGGGCGAGGCGGCGGTTGGGCTTCGGGTCGGATTTCACGCCGGGACGGACCTCGAACCCGCCCCTGCGCGACCACGCGGCCTCGAACCTGACCGCACCTCTTCGAACCTGGCCACACCCTGTTGATCACGACCTCACCCCGTTGATCTCGAGTCGCCGGGCGTAACGTCCCGCCTGCGCGCCAAGCGGCGCTTTCGGCACGTCAGCGCCGGATTCACGCGCAGACCCGGCATGGGCGGAAGCTCCCGGTCCAGCCACGCAGGTGGAGCGCGGCGGCCTGTCGGCGGGCGGCCTCGCAGGGGTTGGCGAGTACCAACGAGCCTGGGAGGTGGAGGATTTCAAGATGGTCGAGCTTGATGTCAAAATCGCGTAGCTGGCCCTTTGACCATGCCTCCTGGTGCCCATGAAACTTCCATCCGTCCAGCTCGACGACAAGCCGTTCATGCTCATAGAAGCCGTCAAACCTGTACCTGCCGCTCTGCCCCTGGAAGGGGACCTGCCGAGCCGGCTCCGGCAAGCCGTGGCGCCGACACAGCCGCGCATGCCGCATCTCCAGCAATGAGTGCGCACCATCGGCCGCTAGCAGGCAGCATTCTCGCAGTAGTTTGCGATGCCGGGCATGACTACGGCGTTCCAGTGCCTGATTCAGCTGAGCGCCGGTCGTAATGCGGCTACGCACCGCCTTCGCGACCAGTTCACAGACGGCCTCCAAGTCGTCGAACTGCTCGGCGAGGTCAAGAACTGTGCGCTCGACAGAGGTACGCGGCGGCCCATCGGAGCGATAGATGTCCCCACCCGTCAACGGCCGGCGGGTGCGGTGGATATCGACTCCTTCAGCCGCGGTAAGCTTCATTGGCCCGGTGACGAGCACATGGATGATGCGGGGCGGCTCGTCCTGGAGACCCCAGCTGTGCGCCGCGCTCTCCCGGCAGAGAACCGCCTCAGGCCCGGCATACAGAAGCGCGGCCCACAACCGGGTCTCAGCCGTCAACGGCCCGTTGTAGGCGGCATAGACCCTCGGGTACACCCGCTGCCACCGTTGCGCCGCCACCTGCGCCCTCACCCGGTAGTCAGGTATACCGTGCCGTTTCGCCTGCTCGACAGTGAATGCCGCCGCCTGTGCGCGGACGAGGGCACCCCACCGCGCGTTTTCCCAGTCTCGAAGCTCGATCTGCATGCGCCAACTCTGCCCCGATACCGGCTCCGGCTCTATCCGCGCTCGCGGGACCCGACTTGACACGAACCGTGGCAGCTCACCCAGCCAATAGGCTCACCCATCCAACACACATCGATAGCAGTGCGGCGGAGTGTGTTGGATGGGGGAGTCTATTGGCTCGTTCAACTGACACGATTCCGGTTTGGAAGGTGGGACGGTCGGAGGAGGGATGCAGAGGGTGTGCGGTGCGGCCCAGGCAATCACACCGGCGGGCTGCAATGGGCCGGCAGGAGCCGACTCAGCCGTGTGGGGACAGTCACCGTACGTACTTGGCGTGGTGGGCGAGCCACCGAGTGGAACTCGTGGAGGCACGACGATGGGGCACCACGCTGCCCCMGCCCATGAAGGCCCCTCCGCGGGAGCCGGCTATCACCGGGTACCCGGCCGGCTGGGCTTGGACGGGACCGGACGTCAGGCGGGCTGGATGAAGCTGGCTGGGACGCGGGGGCGCATCGCCTCTGGAACGGCGGGTTCGGCGGCAAGGACGCGCATGAGGAGAGCCAGCAACTGCTCCTGCTCGGCCGGCGAGAGCACACCCAGCGAGCGCGGCGGGACGGTGAGGATCTCGAGGGCCTGGGCCAGGACCTGATGGCCCTGCTCCGTTATCGCGACGGTCTTGGCCCGCCGGTCGGTCGGGTGCGGCTCGCGGCGGGCGACGCCGCGGCGCTCCATGACGTCCACCACGCTGGTCAGGTACGACGGGTCGTGCCGAAACGTCTCGATCAGCTCGCGCATGGGGCGCGGCCCGGACGCCAGCACCATGAGGATCTTCATCGCCGCCGGAGTTAGGTCTACCGCCTGGCAGACGTCATGCATCCGGGTATGCGCCTCGCCGCCCATGGTCAGCGCCAGCATGGCGCGCCAGGTCTCCCGGGCGAGCGTCGTCTCCCGAGTGAGCGCCGCCTCCCCGCCAGTCTGCCCAGCGGCCTCGATCATGTCTTGATGGTAGCGGCTGCCGCCACGATCCGGTCATTGTTGCAACAATATGTTTGACACCACTCAACGATCGACCCCATGCTGGGCGACGACAGCATCGTTCCGTCCCGTCCGCTCGCCGGAGGGGCCGCGTCCGTGGTCCTCCCAGGTCGGCGCAACCGACCGAGGGTGATCGGCGGCGCGACCGACCTCCCCGCGTCTGCCGCTCTCTTCCCGGGAGATCATCGTGCCCGACCAACCCACCGAGGCCCCGCCGCCGGCCAACACCGCGCCAGGACCGGACACGGACAAGCTCGACCCGGCCCTGCTTCGCCTCGCCGGCACCGTCATGCTCGGCGCGATCATGGTGATCCTCGACACCACGATCGTCTCGGTGGCCATCCACGACCTTGGTAGCGAGTTCGACACGTCGCTGTCCACGATCTCCTGGGTCACCACGGGCTATCTGCTCGCGCTGGCGGTGGTCATCCCGCTGGCCGGCTGGGCGGTCGAACGGTTCGGCGCCTTCAGAATGTGGAACATCTCGCTGGCCCTGTTCGTGATCGGCAGCGCGCTGTGCGGCCTGGCCTGGTCGGCGCCGGTGCTGGTCCTCTTCCGGGTGCTACAGGGCCTCGGCGGCGGCATGATCATGCCAATCTGTATGACCCTGCTCGCCCAGGCAGCCGGCCCGCAGCGCATGGGCCGGGTGATGAGCATCATCGGCGTCCCGACGCTGATCGCCCCGGTGCTCGGCCCCGTCATCGGCGGTCTGATCGTCGACAACCTGAGCTGGCGCTGGATCTTCTACGTGAACCTGCCGATCGGCGTTCTCGCGCTGTTCCTGTCCTGGCGGGTGCTGGAGCGCAGCGACCACGGGGCATCGCACCACCGGCTTGACGTCCCCGGGCTCGCCCTGATCTCACCTGGGCTCGCGGCACTCGTCTACGGCCTGTCCGAGGCCGGCAACAGCGGCGGCTTCGGCGCGACGAAGGTGCAGGTCGCGATCCCGCTCGGCGTCGTCCTGCTCGCCGGGTTCGTCGTGCACGCCGTGCGCCGGGYCGACCCGCTGCTCGACATGAAGATGTTCCGCAACCGGTCGTTCAGCGTCGCGAGCATCGCCACTTTCGTCATCGGCGCCATGCTGTTCGGCGCGATGTTCCTGCTGCCCCTGTACTACCAGGTCGCCCGTGGGCAGAGCGCGATGGCCGCCGGCCTGCTGCTCGCGCCTCAGGGCCTCGGCGCGATGATCGCCATGCCGCTCRCAGGGAAGATCTCCGACCGCCGAGGGCCCGGCTACGTCGTCCCCGTCGGCATGGCGGTGACGCTGCTCGGCACCCTGGTGTTCACCCAGGTCGACGCGCACACCAACGAGGTCGTGCTGGCGCTGTCCCTGTTCGTGCGCGGCCTCGGTTTCGGCGCGGCGATGATGCCGGCGATGGGCGCCGCGTACCAGACGCTCGCGCCGACGGATGTGCCCAAGGCGTCCACGACGCTGAACATCCTGCAGCGGGTCGGCGGCTCGCTCGCGACCGCGCTGGTCGCCGTCGAACTGCAGCGCGGCATCGCCAGCCGGCTGCCGAGCCTCGCCGGCGGGGATGGGGCGCTCGCCGCGTCGTCCGCGCAGAAGCTGCCCGAGGCCATCGCCGACAAGGTGGGTGCCGCCTTCGGCGCGACCTTCTGGTGGATCATCGGCCTGTCCGCCGTCGGCTTCGTCTCCAGCCTCCTCCTGCCACGCCATCCCGCGAGGCCCGCCCACGGCGCGGCCACCCCCGACGCCGCGGCCACCGAGCCAAGCGCGCCCGCCCGTCAGGTGGTCGCGGTCGACTAGTTCGGCCCCGACTTCGGCACGCAGTTCTGCACCCAGTTCCACGTGGCCGGTCTCGAGGCCCGCTGACCGGTCCCGGGCCGAGCCCGGGACCGGCTCCGGGCCGGCCGCATCAGGAGAATCCCCAGCCGTCATCGCCGGCTGGGGATTTCTCGTTGTCCCCGGATCCGGCGGCGACGCCCGACCGGATACGCTTTTTCCGATCTCGGCTGGGGTAGGTCGATAGCGCACGGATTGTCCCTGGGCCGCGGCTGGCGCGCCGGTCCGCACGTGACCTGCCGCGAGGAGGACCCATGTCGACAGATGAGACCGAGACATCACCCGGTTCCCGTCCCAGCTCGGCGACGACCACCGGCGCCCTGCCCAGACCGAAGGCGCCCCCCGCCCCCCGCCCCAGCGTGGTGGCACCCGCGGGTTCGCAGCGGTGGTTCAGCGCGCCCCGCTATCTCGTCCTGTGCCTTCTCGGCGTCGCCATGCTGGGCTCGCTCGGCGGCTGGATCGCGATGGTCCTGATGGACAAGGCGGTGCCCGACGGGTTCCCGGTCGTCATCGGCACCGTCATAGGCGGCCTCGTGGGCATCGCCGCCACGGACAGATCCTCCTGAGCGCCGGCGGCCCAGGGGCCCGGCCCGCGGACTACGCACCCCGCATCGGCCCGCTCCCCGCCTGGGCGGCGCACCCCGCCGGCCGTCCCCGGTAGACGTACCGGAGTCCGGGCCGGGACCGGGCCGGCTGGGGCGGCTGGGGCGGCTGGGGCGGCTGGGGCGGCTGGGGCGGCGTGATCGGCTCGGTCGCGCGGTTTTCGGCGCGGTCGGCGGTCCGCGGGTGTGCGACGATGGCGACGTGCCCGTCCGTCTTGTCCTGTGGGATATCGACCAGACGCTGATCGACACACGAGGCATGGGACGGCTCGTCTACGAGCGGGTTTTCAGCCGGATCACCGGGGTGGCGCTGCGGGAGCTGGCCGCGCTGCAGCACGGCAACACGGAGCTGGACACCGTCCACAGCACCCTTACGAGCCACGGGCTGGTCCCCTCGGAGGAGCTGGTGTACGACATGCTCGCGGCGTTGGCCGAGGGGTTCGGCGCGGCGCGCGCCGAGCTCGCCGAGCGCGGGCGGGTGCTGCCCGGCGCCCTGGAGGCGCTCACCGCCCTGACGGGTCTGTCCACCGTCCGCCAGAGCGTGCTGACCGGCAACACCCGCGCCGTCGCCGAGATCAAGGTCCGGGCATTCGGGCTGGACCCCTACGTCGACCTCCGGCTCGGCGCCTACGGCGACGACCATCGTGACCGGCCGGCCCTCGTCGCGTTCGCCCGCGACCGGGCGGCCACCCACTTCGGCCGCTCGCTCGACCCGCCCGAGATCCTGCTGGTCGGCGACACGCCGAACGACGTCACCGCCGCGCTCACCACCGGCGCCCAGATCGTCGCCGTCGCCAGCGGCGCCTTCTCCGTCCAGGAACTCAGGGACGCCGGCGCGCCGACCGTCCTTGCGACGCTCGCCGAGCTGCTCCCGCTCGCTCCCACCCTGTTCGGCGCGGGTGACGAGGTAGCGGCCGCTGACGAGGTACCCGCCGGTTAGTCGGGGAGATCGGCCTCCTGGGCGCCTGCGCCCGGCGGGCGGTCGAGAAGCTCGGCCAGGTGCAGGCTGTCCGTGCCGGCGAGCTGAGCCAGCTGGGTCCGGCAGGAGAAGCCGTCGGCCAGGACGACGCTGCCCGGGGCGGCCGCGCGGACGGCCGGGAGCAGGGCGGTCTCGGCGACGGCGACGGACACGTCG
The DNA here is from genome assembly GCF_001854645.1 of Pseudofrankia sp. EUN1h. Classification (NCBI taxonomy): domain Bacteria; kingdom Bacillati; phylum Actinomycetota; class Actinomycetes; order Frankiales; family Frankiaceae; genus Pseudofrankia; species Pseudofrankia sp. EUN1h. The sequence continues at coordinate 126,208 of NZ_MBLN01000003.1, forward strand.
TAGTGGCCCTTCTCGACACCGAAGTTGCCGGCGAGGCCGCAGCAGCCGCCCACGGCCCTGACCTCGGCGCCGGCGGCGGCGAGCAGGGCCGCGTCGGGAGCCCAGTCGAGGATGGCGTGGTGGTGGCAGTGCGGCTGGGCCACCGCCTGGACGCCGTCGAGGCGTGGCGGGGTCCAGCCGGGAGTGGCGGACAGCAGTTCGGCCAGGGTTCGGGTCGCCTCGGCGACCCGGGTGGCGCGGGGGTCGTCCGGGAGGAGTTCCACGAGGTCGCGGCGCAGCACGGCGGTGCAGGACGGTTCCAGGCCGATGACCGGGATGCCGGCGTCGACGGTTGGGGCGAGCGCGTCGACGGTGCGGCGGAGCTTCCGCCGAGCGGTGTCGAGCTGCCCGGTGGAGATCCAGGTCAGGCCGCAGCAGACCGGTCGGTCGGGAATGCGGACCTCGTAGCCGGCCGATTCCAGCACCCGCACCGCCGCCTGGCCGATCTCGGGGCTGAAGTGCTCGGTGAACGTGTCGACCCACAGAACCACCGGTTCGCGCGCGCCCGCCCCTGCCACGCCCGCATCGCCGGTCGGGGCAGGCGCGGAGGCGGAGGCTGCGGAGGCGTCCGGGCCGGGACGCTGGGCGAACCATCGGCGGAAGGTCTGGGTGGCGAACTCGGGAAGGTCGCGGCGCTGGTCGATGCCGCCGAGGCGTTTGGCCAGCCGGGCCGTGACCGGGCGGCGCAGCGTCGCGTTCGCCAGGCGAGGCGCGCGGGCTGCCGCGCGGGCGGCCCGTGGCAGCCAGCCGAGGCTGTAGTGGGACGCCGGCCGCGGCCGGTGGCGGTACTTCTGGTAGAGCGCCTCGGCCTTGTAGGTGGCCATGTCGACGCCGGTCGGGCAGTCGGTGGCGCAACCCCGGCACGACAGGCACAGGTCGAGGGACTCCTCGACCTCCTTCGACCGGAACCCCCGCACCAGGGTGCCGTTCGCGACCTCCTGCAGCACCCGCGCCCGTCCACGGGTGGAGTCCTTCTCGTCCCGGGTGGCGAGGAACGACGGGCACATGACGCCGCCGACCGCGGTGTTGTCCGCGCGGCAGCGGCCCATGCCAACGCAACGGTGTAGCGCCGTCGTCAGGTCGCCGCCGTCCTCCGGGTAGGCGAAGGCCAGGCCGCGCCGCAGCGGCCGAGCCTGCGGAACGCGCAGGTCGGCGTCGAGCGGCCGCGGGTCGACGAGGATCCCCGGGTTGAGGACGTTGTCCGGGTCGAAGGCGTGCTTGACAGCCCCGAAGGCGGCGATCGCCGCCGGGGAGTACATGTAGCCGAGCAGCTCGCCGCGCGCGCGGCCGTCGCCGTGCTCGCCGGACACCGATCCGCCGTGCCGCGCGACGAGCTGCGCTCCGGCGACCATGAACTCCCGGAACGGCTTCGGGTCGCGGCCGTAGGCGAACGGAAAGTCGATCCGGGCGTGCACGCAGCCGTCGCCGAAATGCCCGTACATCAGCCCGTCCAGCCGGTGCTCGGCCAGAAGCGCAGCGAACTCCCGCAGGTAGGTCCCGAGCCGGTCGGGCGGGACGGCCGCGTCCTCCCAGCCCGGCCAGGCGGGTGCCCCGGCCGGGGTGCGCCCGCCAAGCCCGGCCCCGTCCTCGCGGATCCGCCACAGCGCGCGGGCCGCCGGGCCGGTGACCACGGCCGACTCCAGGCAGCCGGCGTCCGCGGCGAGCCGGCGGGCGGCGTCGACCGCCTCCGCCTGGGTGGCACCCGCGGTCTCGACGAACAGCCAGCCACCTCCGCGCGGCAGATCGGGCACGGCCGCCGGGCCACGGCGGGTGCGAACCACCTCGACCAGCCGCGCGTCTATCCCCTCCAGCGCGACCGGCGCGTGCGGCCGCAGGGCGCCGGTCGCCTCCGCCGCGGTGGGCATGTCCTCGTAGCCGAGCACGGCGAGCGCGACCGCCACCGGCGCCTCGACCAGCCGGACCGTGGCCTCGACGACCATCCCGAGGGTGCCCTCGGTTCCGACGAGGAACCGGGCGAGGTCGGCTCCGTTCTCCGGGAGCAGGTGCTCCAGCGAGTAACCGGACACCTGGCGGGTGAACCGGCCGAACTCGGTGCGGATCGACCCGAGGTTGGCGGTCACGACCTGGTCGAGGGCCTTGCCGATCGGCCCGGCGCCGCCGAGACCCTCGCGGCCGAAGGCCCGGGCCGTGAGCCGGTCGCCGCCAGCCGTCAGCAGGTCGAGCGTGACGACGTTGTCGGCGGTACGGCCGTAGCGCATCGCCCGCGCGCCGCAGGCGTTGTTGCCGATCGCGCCGCCGATCGTCGCGCGGGCGTGCGTCGACGGGTCCGGGCCGAACCGCAGCCGGTCCGCCGCAGCGGCCGCGGTGATCTCGTCGAGGATCGCGCCCGGCTGGACGCGCGCCGTCCTGGTCTCCGGGTCGACGGCGAGCACCCGGTTCAGGTGCCGGGAGAAGTCCAGGACAAGCCCCGAGCCGACCGCGTTGCCCACGATCGACGTACCTCCGCCGCGCGCGGTCAGCGGCACCCCGGCCGCGCGGGCCGCCGCCAGCGCCGCCGCGACCTCGTCGGCATCGTGCGGGAACACCACCGCCGCGGGCACGACCCGGTAGTTCGACGCGTCCGACGAGTACTCGGCCCGCCGCCGCGCCGAGACGTCGACCTCCCGAATCCCGGCCCGCGCCAACGCCGCCGTCAACGCCCTCGGATCGTCCACCCACCCATCCTGGCCCATCGGCTCCGGTGCCGCGCCGCAGGTGGTGGGACCGGGCCGGATGCGGGCATCAGGCACCGACACCGGTCCATCAGGTACCGACGCCGATCCAACGCACCGGCTACGGACCGGCCGGGCCGGCCGGGCCGGACCCGTGCTGGCTCCGCTGGTGGTACTCGTCGAGGACGGGGGCCAGGTAGTCGGCGACCGGGCCGCCGAGGGTGGCCAGGTCGCCGGGTATGGAGACGAAGGCGATCTGGTCGAGCTCCGGGTCGTGGCCGCGCGCCCGCTCGGTCCGGACCAGGGACGCGTACTGGTCGCGCAGCGACGTGACGGGCCTGGGCGGGGCGCGGAACAGGACGCCGACGTCGCTCTGGGAGCTGAGCATGAGGCACTGGAGACCGAGGTCCGCGGGCGCCGCTTCGGTTCCGGTCTCCTCCCACAGTTCCCGGGCCGCGAGCGAGCGAAGGCCATCGACGTCCAGGGGATCGTCCTCGGCCTTCGGTGGCTCACCCGTACCGCTTGGCAGCTGCCAGCGGCCGGGAGCGGACGTCCACGACGCCATCCGCCCGACCAGCAGCCGGCCGTCGTCCGTCGGCTGTAGGACGCTGACGTACAGGTGTGGAAGCCAGCAGGTGGCGCCGGGAACCCCGCGCGGCACGTAGCGCCGGTACGTGGTCCGGACCCAGGCGAGCACCAGGCTGTCGGGACCCTCCCACCCGAGCCCGCCGGACGCGGCCACCGGCCCGTCGAACATGCTCGGCTTGGCCTGGACGGCGTCGTCCCAGGCGCGATCGGTGAGCTCCTGCTCGTCGGCCGACAGTCGCGGCGCCTCGACCTCGACCAGCCGGAGCCGCCCGGCCGTCAGAAGCATGGTCCCGTCCGGCACCGCCAGCCAGTCCGTCACCGGATCAGACTCGCACAGCCGACGCTCAGTCAGCGCCGGTGTCACCGTCCGGACCGGCCGCCTGGGCCGCGGCGACCACCTGGGCGAGGAAATCCGCGATGTGCCGCTCGGAGGCGGCCTTGGAGATGCCCAGATCGCCGAGCAGCGGCTTGCCTTCCTCCAGGTCCTCCAACTCGAGCAGGGCGAGCAGGATGTGCTCGGTGCCGATGTAGTTGTGGCCGAGGCGCAGCGCCTCGCGGAAGGTCAGCGTCAGCGCCTTCTTGGCCCGACCGTCGAACGGGATGAGCTTCACCGGGGCGCCCGTTCCCCCGGCCGGTGTCGGCTCGACACGTGACGGCAGCGCCGCCGTGGCGGCGGCGCGGACCGCGTCCAGCGAGACGCCGGACGCGACGATCACCTTCGCGGCGATGGCCGCCGGTTCGGCCAGCAGGCCGAGCACGAGGTGCGCCGGAATGATCTGGTCGTTGCCGGCCGCGATCGCCTCGTTCTGGGAGGCGATCACGACGTTGCGGGCCCGCGGGGTGTAGCGGGCGAAGCCCTGGTTCGGGTCGAGGTCCGACGGTTCGCCGGGGTCCTTCGGCACGAAGCGCTTCTGCGCGGCCTGCTTGCTGACACCCATGCTCCGGCCGATCTCCGTCCAGGAGGCGCCGGAACGGCGCGCCTGGTCGACGAAGTGCCCGATCAGGTGGTCAGCGACGTCGCCGAGGTGATCGGCCGCGATAACCGCGTCGGTGAGTTGGTCGAGGGGGCTCGAGTGCACCTTCTTGATCGTCTCGATCAGATCGTCGAGCCGCACAGGAGCCGTCATCTGCACTGGTTCCGCCATGCGTCAACTGTAGGTTGACGATGCTGGATCGTCAACTCAAGGTTGACGCCACCAGGCCACCAGGCCACCAGGCCACCTGCCACCTGCCACGGGCCTTCACACCCCCACAGGGGCGGCACGCAATGGATCCATGGATATGGACGCGGAACGCAAAGATGCCGGTCGGTCGGCGCGGTACGGGGGGATCCGCGCCGGCCCGGCCGGCATGCACTCGATAGTGCCCTAATGCAACGGAAGTGTCGATACCTGTACCGTGGCGGGTTGTCACCTTCGGTAACGGCAATCCGAGGGCCCAGGTCAGGTGTGATGCGAGCCCGCGGCGCGGCAGCCACGAGACGCAGGTCACTCTCCAACCGCGACTGCCCTTCTACGCGAGGTCACCAGGACGACCGCGGGCCGCCCCGACTCGGTGGTCGGCGGCGGGCGCGAGGATCATGGGGCTATGGCTACTCCCCCCACGAAGCTCGACGGACCCACTGACAGCTACGAGCGAACCCGGCCCCGGTACCCGGTCGAGCTGTTCGCTCACGCCGTCACGCTGCTGCCAGCGGGTGCCCGGCCGACGGTTGTGGACGTGGGCGCGGGGACCGGGATCGCCCTGGAGGCGCTGCTCCCACAGCTTTCCGCCGACGCGGAGGTGCATGCGGTCGACGTGTCCGGCGACATGATCAACATTGGTAGAGAGAAGTTCCCCCAGGTGGCGTGGGAACAGGGCAAGGCCGAGGAGTTCCTCGATCGGTTCACCGGCATCGACTTCGTCGTGTCCGCCCAGTCGTACCAGTGGATGGACCGGCCGGCATTCCTGTCCGCCGCCGCGCGAGCGCTGCGGCCCGGCGGGGTGTGCATGGTCGTCCAGAACAGTCTCGACTACCAGGTCGGAGGGCTCGCCGCGGAGTACGAGAACCTTCTCGAGGAAATCTCGCCCTTCCATAGCCGTAGCCGCGCCTTTAAGCCCATCGATGTCGAGACGGAGCTGTCGGCTCACTTCGACGAGGTGGAACGTCGGGCGACGGAGTGGCGACAGCCGCTCACGATCAACGAGTTCGTCGCCATGAGCTCCTCGTCGACGCAGGGCCAACGCGCCATCGCCGCCGCCGGGCCGCTCTTTCTCCGTCAGGTTCGCGCGCTGTGCGCCAAGCACGTGAAGGACGGCCGCGTCCAGCTCCCTTACGTGACCGAGGCCTTCTACGGCAAGGGCCGCGCCTGACGGGTCCGTATCAGCCCGGCCTGGCCCGTGCGTGCCGGGGCTGACAGCCGGGTCGGACGCCCGCCGGTCCACCCGAAACCAGGAGAATTGGCGGAGAGTGGCCGGTGTTCGTGGGTGCGCCGATCAAACGACGGTCACGGCCGGCAGTGCGCGCGACCAGTGTGAACCGCGGTGAGCGGTATCCACAGGATGCCGGACGTGACTACTCACCCAGTACTTTGTGTGGTAACACCTCTTTGTCAGCGATTCCGCCGGACTGTCCGGACAGCGCCGGCCCGACGAGCTCTGCCAGGTAGCCAACACTCGAGAGGCGATCGGCATTCGCGTCGGTCGCGTGGCCGCGTCATTCCGCCGTCCGCGACGAGCCATCCGGGCTGAGATGTCAGCTCACCGCGCTCGCCACCACCTCCGGTGGGATCCCGCGCCCAGCACCGAGGCGTCTGTGCCATGCCTTACTGGGAGGGCCCATGCGTCCCGGCTTTCACCGCCGTCCCCGCCGCCCGGCCGCGTGAAGCGGCCCGTGGCGACGGCCACGCCACGCACCGCGCGACGCGGCCAACCCGATCCCGCCGAGCTGGCGACCGGCCGAGGAGGCACCCGCGGGTCGTCGCGGGCCGCGCGAGGCGTGAGCGACCGCAGGTACTGGGACGCCCGGGCGGGCCGCGACAACGGCGCCGGTGAGGTCGCCGGCGCCGTCGGCCTCGGCCCGGCCGGCACTGGCCGCCGGACAGGCGATGGCAAGCCAAGCGGTGGCCTGCCAAGCGGTGGCCTGACCGGCAAGGGACCGACGGGGAGCGGCGGGGAGCGAGGCCGCCGCGCACGGGCCGGTGGCCGCGTGCTCGCCGGCTGGTCCGATGTGGCCGAGATCCTGCGTGGGCTGGCCGCGCTCGCGTCGCTCGTCGCGCTCCTGGTCGTCGTCCCCGTCGTGCTGTGGGCCTGGCGCGCCAACCCGCTGCCCATGGCGGGCCAGCCATACGCCGGTTGGGATGTCGTCGCCGCGGTGAGCTGGCTGCTGTGGGCCTGGCTCGTCGTCTGTGTCGGCTTCGAGATCGCGGCCCAGCGCGGCCGGGCTGCCGGGCGGGATCGGGTTGCCTGGCCTGGCGGGTCCAGCGGAGGGGCCGGAGCCGATGAGCGGTCCGTGCCCGGCGCGCCGGCCAGCAGGCCTCGCGGCACGCATCGCGGTCCGAGCGACGGACCAGCCGGTGGGCCGGCGCCGGCCGGCGCGGCCGCGCGAGCCGCCGACGCGGCACCGGGCGGGCGGCGGCCCGCGCCGACACCTGCGCCACGGATCGTCCGACGGGGCACCGCCCGCCTCGTCACCACCGCCGGCGTCGTGGTCGCGGCGATGATGTCCGGCCGCGCCGCGCTCGCCGCCACGGCGCCAGACCCGCGCCCGGCCACCGTCGCGACCGCGACCGCAGGCCCAGCCGACACCACCATCCCCACGAACCACGACGCCGACAGCCCGGCCGGCCCCGACAGCCCCGCCGCCGCCGGCGCCGGCGGGAGCGCCACCGGTCAGGCCGACGCGGACGACCCGAACGATCCCCATGGCGCGGACGCCTCGGGCGTCGCCGGGAGCGACGGGCCGCCGGCCGCGCTGGTCCCCACGGCCGAAAGTCATACCGTCCAGCGGGGCGAGTCGCTCTGGTCGATCGTCGAGGACGGCTACCCCGACGCGGTCCTCGCTCAGCTGCCCACCGCCGTCGACACCGTCTTCGCCGCCAACGACGGCGCGGCCGATCCCGCTGGTCACCGCCTCGCCGACCCGGATCTGATCAACCCGGGCATGCGGCTCGCGCTGCCGGCCCTCGACGCGGCCGGGCACGCCGTGCCGGCTCCCGCGGCAGGGTCACCCGCCGCCGGCGGCGCTCCGGCTCCTGGCGGCGGTGCTTCGGCTCCGAGCGGTGGAGGCACTTCGGCGCCTCCCGGGGGCGCGCCCGCGGGAGAAACACCGCGGCTGCCGGCGGCGGCGCCCACAGCGCCGTCGGGGGGCACGCAGCCACCGCGCGCCCCGGCACCACAGGCGACGGCGCCGGAAAGCGCGCCGGCAGCGCCGGGCGCGCCGCCGCCTACGACACCCGCGGCGGGACCGTCAGCCGCCGCCGGCCCTCCGGCTCCCGGGCAGGCGACGGCGAGCGCCTCGCCGGCCGGTCCTGGTGCGCCCTCACCCGGGGCGGACGGCGGACGCCAGAGCGCCGGAACCGGCACGCCGGCCAACAGCCGGCCGGGAAGCGACGGGACGACGGGGCGCGCCGGGCCTGGACGGAGCGCGCCGGACGTCCCGAAATGGCAGACCGAGACGTGGGTGGTCGCCGGCGGCCTGCTCGGCGCCGCGTCCGTCGCCTCGGTCTCCTCCTCCCGGCGCCGCCGTCGGGAGGAGGAGGCAGCGGACACGATCTCGGTGGCCGGCTCCGACGGCCCTTACCCGGACGGCGGGCCGATCTCGGTGGAGGTGCTGCGGCCGGCCACCCCTCCCCCATCGCCACCCACCGTCGCGGCGGATGCCGACGCCGTCCGCCGCCACAAGGTCGTGCGGGCCGCGCTCCTTCTGGGTGAGCAACACCTGCGGTCCGGCAATCCCGACGCCGCCCTGGCCGCCACACAGCGTGGTCTCGCCGTCCATCCCGCGCATCCCGACCTGTTCGCGCTGCGGATGCGTGCCTACGCGGCAGCCGGCGATCACGTCGCGGTGACCGGCGAGTACGGCGCCTTTCTCTTCGCCGAACAGGCAAGCCCGTCGTGGACCGGCGAGACCAACCGGGGTCTGGAGAGTCTCTACTGGTCGCTGCGCCAGGAGCTGGAACCACCCGTCGGCTCCTGAACGAGCCGCGGGCGGACGGCCCGTCAGGCGGCGGCGGAGGCGACGGAGCGGAGCGAGGCGAGGGCGGAACTCCAGGCGACGACCTGGTCGAGCATCGTGCGCAGAGCGGCCAGGTCCTCGTCGCTGGCCTCGAAGCCGACGGAGGGTTCAAACGCGGCGGAGGGTTCGAAGGCGGCGGAGCGCCCGACATCGACCGTCGACGACAGCACGACCCGCTCACGGACATCGGCCATCATCAGCTCACCGGCGATCAGCCGCAGCCGTTCGACGGCCTGGACGTCCACATCGCCATACGACACGAACCCGACGGCCTTGTTGCTCCATTCCGTATGCACGCGATCGATATCCAGGCGGTCGATCGCGCCCTCGAACATTCTGGAGGTGCCGCGACCGCTGCCCGAGGCGACCATGACAAAACCGTCGAAAGACGCGATCTTGGCCGCCCACGCCGACGCGCGGTCGTGCTGGCAAGGGCCGGCCGATGACGGCGGCGCCGCGGCCGGCGCAGGCGGCGGGTAGTCGCCAGGGTCGACCAGTTCGAACTCGGCGTCATCGCGGCGCGAGGCCACCCCGCAGACCCAGGTCGCCACCTGCTCGCCGACCCGCCGTGGCCGCTCCGAACCCAGGATGACGCCGATCCTGATCGGCGCGGGTTCTCCTGATCGGCGCGGCCCCGTCAGCGCGGTACCGGTACCGGTGGCGGTGGCGGTCAGGGCTTGCGGACCAGCTGGTGGTCGGGGCGGCTCGGGATCGGCCCGAATCGGGCCTTGTTCCGACCGCGGCAGCGATGGAAGCAGCCGGTAGCCGCGGTAGATGAGGAAGGCGGCCAGGGGAAGCTCGACGAAACCTGCGAGCGCGGCCGACACCCAGACATCGGATGTGCCGACATCAAACGAGATGTCGAACCAGGCGTCACAGATGAGCAGGACAGCGGTGGCCGGCCCGGTCAGGAAAACAGCACGGTGGCGTCGCCAGCCGAGCACGGCCGTGGCCGCCATCGCCGCGATGAGCATCGCGTCGAAGCCCACCCACGCGGCACGCCACTGGTGGACCTCACGGTTCGCCGGCAGCGTCACGGCGAGAAGGATCGTCCACGGAACGAGGCTGGCGGCGCAGACCGCGAGAAGCTCCAGCGTGCGGCGGGACCGCGGCCCCATGGGGGCGGCCGGCGCGGCGCGGCGGGATGATCGGGGCGTCGCCGCCCGGGGCGTCGCCGCTCCGGCCGACGAGCCGCTTGACAGGTCAGGAACGACGCCGGCCTCGAGCAGAGCGCGCAGCCTCCCGGCCCGCCCGACGGCCCGCCCGACGAGCCCGGACACAACTCGTTCGATCTTGCCGTCGCCGCGGGCAGCCATGGTCGCCTCCTGGGCCGGGCCGTTGTCACACTGACGAGTACACGTCCGCCGACAGTCGACAACAATTGGAAACCGTCGCCTCGTTCTGACCGGTGCCGCCTGTCGCGGAGCTCACCCATCGCCAGCGCCGACCTGGTGACGGCGAGCGACGACACAAGTGGATCTTGAAGTGGCCACGGCGATGGCCACGGTGGACGACGCGGGCGGATCCGGGCCACCTGCGGCGGCACCGGATACCTGGCTTGGAGAGGCGGAAACGTGGGTGAGTTCGACGGTCTGACCCGTCCGGATCAGGTCGGTCCGTTACTGGCCGAGACGGTGGGCGACGACAGGTGGCGCACGATCGAGCCCCGGCTGATCGCGGGCGGGAAGTCGAACCTGACGTTCGAACTGGTGAGCCCGGCGGGGTCGGTCGTGCTACGGCGGCCCCCGTCGGGGCACATCCTGCGGGGCGCGCACGACATGGGCCGGGAGGCGCGGGTGCAGGCCGCACTCGCCGGCACGGACGTCCCGGTCGCGCGCGTCCTGCTCGTCCGCGACGAGTCCGGMCCGCTGGGCGTGCCGTTCTACGTGATGGAGAAGGTCGAGGGGCACGCGATCCGCGACGTGCTCCCGCCCGGTTACGCCGAGGACGACACCAGCAGGGCGGCGATCGCGAACGCGCTGGTCGACACGCTCGCGGCACTGCACGCGGTCGACCCGATCGCGGTCGGGCTGGGCGACTACGGGCGGCACTCCGGGTTCATGGCCAGGCAGGTGCGGACCTGGACGCGCCAGTGGGAGGCCGCGAAGACCCGCGACGTGCCGGTGATGGACGAGCTCGGACGCCGGCTGGCGGCGCACCCGTTCGCCGAGCCCACCCGCCCGTCCATCGTGCACGGCGACTACCGCCTCGACAACGTGCTCATGCACCCCGCGGACCCGAGCACGATCAGCGCGGTGCTGGACTGGGAGCTCTCCACGCTCGGCGACCCGCTGGCCGACCTGGGGATGCTCCTCTTCTACTGGACTGAGCCCGGGGAACAGTCACCGCTGCTGATCCCGGCGGTCGTCGCAAAACCTGGCTTCCCGGGCCGGGCCGCCCTCGTCGAGCGCTACGCGTCCCGCAGCGGCGCGGACCTGGCGGACCTCGGCGCCTACCTCGCCTTCGCTCACTTCAAGTTCGCCGCGATCGCGCAGGGTGTCGCCGCCCGGGTGGCCGCCGGCGTGATGGCCGGCCAGGACTTCGGCGACCTGTCCGACGCGCCCGAACGGATCGCCCGGGACGGCCTCGACCGCTGGAAAGGATGAACCTGCGCGCCGATGCGGCGATCATCCCGGGAGGGCCCGCACCGGTCGCCCGGGAGGGCGACGCCTGAACCGCCGAGAAAGGTTCGACCGCCGAGAAGGTTCGACTGCTGGGAAGGACGGGAGACGGCCATGGACTTCGAGCTGTCGGCCCAGGCGCACGACGCCTGCGAGCGGATGTGGGACTTCATGCGGGCGGAGGTGTTCCCGGCCGAGCCGGTGTGGCACGCCTGGCTGCGTGAGCATGGTGAGCACGCATACCCGCCGGTGATGGAGGACCTGAAGGCGTCGGCGCGCAAACGCGGCCTGTGGAACCTCTTCCTGCCAGCGTGGTCGGGCCTGTCGAACGTGGACTACGCGTCGGTGGCGGAGATCTCCGGCTGGTCGCCGGTAATCGCCCCGGAGGCGATCAACTGCCAGGCACCCGATACCGGCAACATGGAGACCCTGGAGCTTTTCGGCACGCCCGAGCAGAAGGACCGGTGGCTGGAGCCGCTGAAGGAGGGGCGGATCCGGTCGGCATTCGCGATGACCGAGCCCGCCGTCGCGTCGTCGGACGCGACGAATATCCGGACGTCGATCCTCCGCAACGGCGACGAGTACGTCATCAACGGACGCAAGTGGTTCATTACCGGGGTCGCGGACGAACGATGCGAAATCCTCATCGTGATGGGCCAGACCGATCCGGACGCCGACCCGCACCGACGGCAGTCGATGATCCTGGTGCCGCTGGCCACCCCGGGGGTCACCGTCGTGCGCCACCTGCCTGTGTTCGGCTTCCAGGACCAGCATGGCCATTCCGAGATCGTGTTCGAGGATGTCCGGGTGCCGGCCTCGAACCTGCTCTCGGGCGAGGGCCGGGGGTTCGCGATCTCGCAGGCGCGTCTCGGCCCCGGGCGCATCCACCACGCGATGCGGGCGATCGGGATGGCCGAACGGGCGCTCGCGCTGATGGTCGAGCGGGCCAAGAGCAGGACGGCGTTCGGCGGGCCGCTCTCCGACCAGGGCGTGGTCCGGGACCTGATCGCCCAGTCGCGGATCGAGATCGACCAGGTGCGGCTGTACGTGCTCAAGACGGCCTGGCTGATCGACCGGCACGGCGCCCGGGGTGCCGCCACGGAGATCTCCGGGATCAAGGTCGCCGCGCCGGCGGTGGCGACCGCGGTCATCGACCGGGCGATCGAGGTCCATGGCGCCGCCGGCGTCAGCGACGACACCCCGCTGGCCCATTTCTACGCCTCGGCGCGCGCCCTGCGCATCGTCGACGGCCCGGACGCGGTCCACCGCCGCACCATCGCCCGCCGCGAGCTGCGCGCCGACCGCCCCTACCTCGGCTGACGTCCGCGCCGAGCCGGTCAGTCGGCGGAGCCGGGGTGGGTGCGGATCCACTCGTCGATGAGGCAGGTCGCCAGCCAGTGGCCGCTGGCCACGGCCATATGCCGCGCGGACACGCCGCTTCCGCCCTCGGCCCGCCGGCGTGGGTCAGCCCCGCGGGCAAGAAGGTACGCCGTCATGTCGACATGAAGTGGTTCACCGGTCAACGAGTGCGCGTCCAACTCCATGTCTATCGCGCGGTGCAGGAGCGTAAGCCCGTCGCGTTCCTCGTGAATGTCGGCGCCGGCGTCCAGGAGGTCTCGAAGGGCGGGCAGGTCCTCCATCTCCACCGCGCGGTGCGTGGGAGTCAAGTCGTCGAGCATGCCGCTTACTCCTGAACCTTGCACCAGAGCCCACGAGCCCCTTCCTGGTGACGTGCCTCGACCGGGCACGGCTACAGATCGATGACCCTATCCGGGCCTCAGGAGCGACGTTCCGCCTGGTAGGCCGGATACGGCCTACCAGCGGATCAGCGTGAAGCCCTCATAGCGGAGCAACACCCGGTGGACTACTGTCCGCCAGGTATGCCCGCTGTCGCCAAGTGAATACCAAAGGTAAATGCGGTGCGAGCTCCGGGCGGATCCCGGGCCTACCCCGGTCTCGGGGCAGCCTGCCAGGTAAGGGCTTCCCGCCCATATCGGATAGATATACGGGTGTGGTCCGGCCGCGGCACTCGGGCGGACCTGGTAGGACATCGGAGCATGGCCAGAGTTGAGCTCGGGGTGCTTTACGTCCTCGTCTGCGGTGGGCAGCCGGCGCACGCGGTCGAGCCGTTCGTCGAGCGGTCACTCGCCGCCGGCTGGGACGTGTGCGTGATCGCGACGCCGTCCGGGACGAGGTTCCTGGACGTGGCGCGCCTGACCGAGCTGACGGGGCACCCGGTGCGCTCCGAATACAAGCGCCCCGAGGAGCCGGACGTGCTTCCGCCCCCGGACGCGTTCGTCGTGGCGCCGGCGACCTTCAACACGGTGAACAAGCTCGCCGCCGGCATCTCCGACACCCTCGTCCTCGGACTGGTCAACGAGGGCCTCGGCGCCGGCAGACCGATCCTGCTGGCGCCGTTTCCCAACCGGGACCTCGCGCGGCACCCCGCCTTCGCCGCGAGCCTCGCCGCGCTGCGTTCCTGGGGCGTGCGCGTCCTGTTCGACGAGGACGACTTCGCCMCGGTCCGGCCGGGCGAAACCGCCACGAGAGACGAAGCGGCCGGAAGAGACGAAGCGGTGGCCAGCGGCCCGCGGTTTCCCTGGGAGGCGCTGACCGCGGAGCTGGCCCACCTCGCCGCCGAGGTCCGCGCCCGGCCCACCGACTGACGCGCTACGGGCAGCCCGCGGCCGGCGGCCGGCCTGGTGGTCGGGGCACGGCGGTCGACGGCGGCGGTCGACGTTTGGCGGTCGACGTTTGACTTGGAGCACGCTCGAAGTTCTAGCGTCGAGGCATGGTCGATGGTCGCACCGCACCGAGGCTGCCCGAGCTATCCGCGCTGACCGAGCTGCCCGAGCTGCCCGAGCTGCCCGAGCTGCCCGAGCTCCGCGCCGCCGTCGGCGGCGGCGGCGTCCGGAGCGACGCGGACCGCCCGGACGCCGGCACCTCGTCCTGCGCCCTGGTCGACGCGCGGATCGGTCCCGGGCTGAGCATCACCGAGGCGGCCCGGGTCAGCGGCGTGACCGCGCACACGCTGCGCTACTACGAACGGGCCGGGCTGATGCGCGACCGGGTGGCCCGGGCGTCATCGAGCCACCGGCGCTATTCGGTCGACGACCTGCGCTGGATCGGCACGCTGACGGCGCTGCGGCGCACCGGGATGCCGATCCGCCAGATCGCCGAGTACGCGGCCCTGGTCCGGGCAGGGGACGGCAACGAGGCCCGGCGCCTGGAACTGCTCGCCGGGCACCGCCGCCGGGTCGCCGAGCGGCTGGCCGAGGTCAGCCGCCACCTCGAGGCCATCGACACCAAGATCGAGATGTATGCGAGCAAGAGCGAGCTCAAAACGGAGAGGACGCTCACCTGATGTCATCGACACCGCCATCCGCGTCGACCACGCCGACGCTGGCCCAGGTCCCGCTGGGCGGCCAGGGGCTGGTCGTCTCGGCCCAGGGCCTCGGCTGCATGGGGATGTCCGCCTTCTACAGCGGACGAGACGACGACGAGTCCATTGTCACCATCCACCGCGCGCTCGACCTGGGCGTGACGTTCCTCGACACCGCCGACATGTACGGCCCACACACCAACGAGCGGCTCGTCGGCCAGGCGATCGCAGGCCGCCGCGACGAGGTGGTCGTGGCGACGAAGTTCGGCATCGTCTACGACGCCGAGAACCCGCTGGCGCGCCCCGTCAACGGCAGGCCGGAGTACGTCAGGTCGGCCTGCGACGGGTCCCTGCGCCGGCTCGGGATCGACCACATCGACCTCTACTACCAGCACCGGGTCGACCCGAAGGTGCCGATCGAGGAGACCGTCGGCGCGATGGCCGAGCTGGTCGCCGCCGGCAAGGTCCGTTACCTGGGGCTGTCCGAGGCGGCGCCCGCGACGATCCGCCGGGCGCACGCGGTGCACCCGATCACCGCGCTGCAGACGGAGTACTCGATCTGGTCCCGTGAGCCGGAGGCGGAGATCCTGCCGACGACCCGCGAGCTCGGGATCGGCTTCGTGCCCTACAGCCCGCTCGGCCGTGGCTTCCTGACGGGCACCTTCCGCAAGGCGGCCGACATCGCCGCCGACGACTTCCGCGCGAACATGCCCCGGCTGACCGGTGACAACCTCGCCGCGAACCTCGCCGTGGTCGCGAAGGTCGAGCGGATCGCCGCGGCGCACGGCGCCACCCCGGCCCAGGTCGCGCTCGCCTGGGTGCTCGCCCAGGGCACCGACATGGTCCCCATCCCGGGGACGAAGCGGCGCCGTTACCTGGAGGAGAACGTGGCGGCGTCCGCCGTCGAGCTCACCCCGGAGGACCTGGCCGAGCTCGCCACGGCCGGCGACGCCGTCCAGGGCGACCGCTACGCCGACATGTCCACGGTCAACAGGTAGCCACGATCAACCGGTAGCCGCGGTCAATCCGTGGACCCGGTCACCCATAGGACCGGTCAGTAGAGCTCTCCGGCGGAGGCACGGGCGATGACCTGCGCGGCGATGACGCCCCGCTGGATCTCGTTCGTGCCCTCGCCGAGGATCATCAGCGGGGCGTCGCGGAAGTAGCGCTCGACGTCGAACTCCTGGGAGTAGCCGTAACCACCGTGCACCCGCATGGCGTCGAGCGCTACCTTCATCGCCGTCTCGGAGGCGAACAGCTTCGCCATCCCCGCCTCCAGGTCGGACCGCTTCCCGGAGTCGAACCGCGCCGCGGCATCGAGGGTCAGCAGGCGGGCGGCCCGCAGCTGGGTCGCCATGTCGGCGATCAGGTTGCCCACGCTCTGGTGCTTCCAGATCGGCTGCCCGAACGTCTCGCGCTGCTGGGCGTAGGAGACGGCCGCCTCCAGCGCCGCCTGGCCGACGCCGAGGGCGCGGGCGGCGACCTGGATGCGCCCGACCTCCAGGCCACGCATCATCTGCGCCCAGCCCCTGTTCGGTGGGCCGCCGAGCACGGCGTCCGCCGGGACTCGCATCGCGTCGAAGGAGAGCGTGCACGCCTCGACGCCCTTGTAGCCGAGTTTCGGGATCTTCCCGGAGATCTCCAGACCGGGGCCTGGCTCGACGAGCAGGACGCTGATCCCCCGGTGGGCCGGTCTCGCGTCCCGGTCGGTACGGCAGAGCAGGCCGATGAGGCCGGAATGGGCGGCGTTGGAGATCCAGGTCTTGGCGCCGTCGACCACCCAGGCGTCGCCGTCCCGGGCGGCGTGGGTCTTCATCCCCTGCAGGTCCGAGCCACCGGCCGGCTCGGTGAGCGCCATCGTCGCGCGGATCTCGCCGGTCGCCATCCGCGGCAGGTAACGCAACCTCTGCTCGTCGGTCCCGAACGTCCTGACGAGGTACGTGATGACGGAATGGCCGCCGACGGCGCCGGCGAGGCTCATCCAGCCGCGAGCCAGCTCCTCGGTCACCCGGGCGAACGCCGCCATCGAGATGTCCACTCCGCCGTGCTCGGCCGGCACGAGCAGGCCGAAGAAGCCGAGCTTCTTCATCTGTTCGATGAAGTCGTGCGGATAGGTGTCGGTCGCCTCGAAGCGGCGTACGTCCGGTCTGACCCGCTCGTCGACGAACTGCCGCACGACCGCGATCATGTCCAGCTCGTCCTGGGTCAGCTCGGTCACCGCTCTGTCCTCCCACCCGCCGATCTAGCTGGCGCCTCCGGTCATGCCCGGTCATGCCCCTGCCGACCGGAAACAGCCTGCCGGAGGTGCCGTTCCTGACGCTCGTCGACATTCTGGACGGCGGGACGACGGGACGCCCGCGGGACGATGGGACGCCCGGGCGGTTGCGCGCTCGCCGGGTGTTGCGTCAGAATGACGTTCCGATGAAAGAGAATGCAGTTCCCTTGCCGGGTGAGGTCAACGGGGCGGGGCCCGTCGGCGTCCCAACCCGGGTCGTGGCGCTCCAGGGAGCGGTGAACATCCGCGATCTCGGGGGTTACCCGACTCTCGACGGCGGCCGGGTGCGATGGGGCCAGGTATACCGGTCGGCGGGGCTGCACCGGCTCACCACCGAGGACGTGGCGACGCTGGAGCGACTCGGACTGCGCGTCGTCTACGACTTCCGCACCGAGGCCGAGCAGGTCAAGTCTCCCTCCTTGCTGCCCGTCGGGATCCGGCACGAGGCGCTGCCGATCGGCGGCACCGCGTCCCGCAACCAGGACCTGGCCGACCTGCTGGTCGCGGGCCGGTTGGGTGACGTCCCGCCGGACTTCCTGACGCGCACCTACGTCACCATGGCCGAGACCGCCGCGTCGACGTTCGGCAGCTTCCTCACGAAGCTCGCCGACCAGGACGGCTCGCCGGCCCTGTTCCACTGTCACGCGGGCAAGGACCGCACGGGCATGAGCGCGGCGCTGCTGCTCTCGGCGCTCGGCGTCGACGAGGCGACGATCCTCGACGACTACGAGCTCAGCGCCACCCACTTCACCGCGAGCCAGCTGGCGAAGCTCCAGGTCAAGCTCGACGCCGCGGGCATCGACCTGGCGCACTACGACGCCGTGTTCGGCGCCCCCCGCCACGCCATGGCGGTGACGCTGGATACCCTGCGCGCGCAACATGGCTCGGTCATCGCCTACCTGGAGGCCGAGGCGGGCGTGACCGCCGAGGTCGTGACCGCGCTGCGGGCCCGCCTCGTCGAAGCACCGACACCGGTGCTGGCACCGGACCGGGCCTGAGCCACCCGCGTCCACCCGGGCGCGGGTCTGTCGTTCCGTCTCTGCGCGAGGTGGCCGTGACCGATTCCGAGCCCGTCGTCCGCTACGAGGTGGCGGACCGCGTCGCGACCGTGACGCTGAACCGTCCCAAGGCGCGCAACGCGCTCAGCCGCGCGGTGACGTACGCGCTCTGGGACGCCGTGGGCGCCGCCGAGGACGATCCGGGCGTCGACGCGGTGATCATCACCGGCGCGGACCCGGCCTTCTGCGCGGGCGTCGATCTCAAGGAGATCTCGGGCGAGACCGCGCCCTCGGCCGAGCAACGGCCCGCGGACTCCGGCCCCACGCGCGGCGAGGACGGCCTCTTCCGGTTCCTGCCCGTCATCTCGAAGCCCGTGATCGGGGCCATCAACGGCGTCGCGGTCACCGGTGGCCTCGAGGTCGCCCTGCAGTGCACGTTCCTGGTCGCGTCGGAACGCGCCCGGTTCGCCGACACCCACGCCCGGGTCGGGATCATGCCCGGTGGCGGCCTCACCGTGCTGCTCGCCCAGTCCGTCGGCCTGCGCCGGGCGATCGAGATGTCGCTGACCGGCAACTTCGTCACGGCCGAGGAGGCCAGGGACCTCGGTCTCGTCAACCACGTCGTGCCGCACGAGGAGCTGCTGCCGTTCGCCCGGCGCCTGGCCGCCGACATCGTCAGCAACGACCAGCGCGGCGTGCGCCGGCTGCTGCGGCACTATCGCCAGCTGGCCGACACGGCCACCCTCACCGAGGCGCATCTGCTCGAAGGTGTGCTGGCCGAGACGTGGGTGCCGGGAACGCGCGACGTCGCGTCCAGGCGGGCCGCGGTCACCGCCCGCGGCCGCGCCCAGTCCACCTCCTGACCTGCGTCGCGGGCCTGTCCGCGCCATGGCGCATCCGGGATTCCCGCCGCCCAGCGGGCGCAGGCCGGCCCTCGACCGGCGTAACGATCGACAGGGACGAGACAGCGCGATCTACTGAATGAACGTTCAGCAACGGCGGCGCCGAGAGCCTCCGCGGTCTAGCGTGAAATGACCGGCGCTGCTCGAGGACGGAGGCGACGGTGGTGGCAGACAGACGGGCAATCATGCGGGTCGACCGGGGCGGGATCGGCGTCTACGTCGACCTCGCGGGGCCCGCTGACGGCCGGCCGGTCGTGTTCCTGCACGGCGTGGCCGCGAGCGGCACCGTGTGGGACTGGCTGCCGCCGGCGGTCACGGCCGGACGCCGGGTCGTCAAGATCGACTTCCGCGGGCATGGCCGCTCCGACCGCGCTCCCGGCACCTACCTGCTCCCCTACTTCGCCGACGACGTCGCCGCGGTGCTGCGGGACGTCGTCGGCGGCGCGGCGACGTTGGTGGGGCACTCGCTCGGCGGAGCTGTCGCCTGGTCCGTGGCCCAGCGCCACCCCGACCTCGCCACCGCGCTCTTCCTGGAGGACCCGCCGCTGTTCGCCGGGTCCCGCGCCGACACCGCCGGCTCGCCGGCCGGGGCCGTCTTCGCGGGGATGCGGTCCGCCGCCGACCAGTGGCAGCGCGAGGGGCTGTCCATCGACGAGATCGCGAAGCGGGTGGCCAGGACCTCGTTCGGCCCGCCGCCCACGCCGGCGATGGGCGCCGCCTACACCGCCGACGCGATCGAGGCGACCGCCTTCAACCTCAAGCACCTCGACGTGCGGGTGATCGACGCGGTCCTCGACGGCTCCATGCTGGCCGCGCTCGACACGTCCTCGCCCATGCCCGTGCCGGTCTTCCTGCTCGCCGCCGATGAGGCGCTCGGCGCCGCGTTCACCACCGCCCACACCAAGCAGCTGACTGAGGACCACCCGTCGGTCGAGGTCGTCCACCTGACCGGCGCCGGCCACCGCATCCACCTCGAACGCCGCACCCGCCCCGTCTTCACCCGCCACCTCGTCGACTTCCTCACCCGCCACGCCTGATCTGATCATGAAGACGGCGCCGGGCACGGCCGCTGACGGCGGGGTCAGTCCGCCTGCGGTCCGGTCGGGCGACGGGGTCCCCGCCGGGCGTGCGGCGTCCGAACGTGTCCCCTCCCGTCGAGCCGGCTGGGCGGGACGCCTACCGTGGTGGCCTTGCCAGCGGCGCGCCGCCGCCCCGGCGGTCCACACCGCCGCCTTTACCGGTCGTTTAATCCCGATCTCGGTAGGCTTGACAGGAGCTGGGTACCAGCGGTGCGGGGGACGGGAATGACGGGCGGTTCGGCGGGCTACAGGTCCGACCACGACCTCCCGCCCAACTTCCGCCAGTTGGTGCCCGTCGGGTCCGGGTCGGCCGGGCAGGTGTACCGGGCGTACGACGAGGCGCTGAGCCGCACCGTCGCGCTGAAGCTGTTCACCGGGCCGCTCACGGACGACCCGGCGGCGCTCGCCGCGTTCCGTCTCGAGTGCGCGACGCTGGGCCGCCTCTCAGCCCACCCGGGTGTCGTCTCCGTCCACAGCGCCGGGCTCACTCCCGGCGGCCGTCCCTGGCTGTGCATGCAGTTCGTCGCGGGCGGCACCCTGTCCAGGGCGCTGCGCCGCGACGGGCCGCTCGCCCGGGCCGAGGCCCTGCGGATCGGCGCCCTCCTCGCCGACACGCTCGCCTGGGCACACGAGCTCACCCCGCCGGTCCTGCACTGTGACGTGAAGCCGGGGAACATCCTGCTCACCGGCGACGGGCATCCTCTGCTCAGCGACTTCGGCGTCTCCGTCTGGGTGGCGTCGGGCCGCTCGTCCGTCACCGTCAAGGGCTTCACCCAGGCCTACGCGGCGCCGGAGGTGCTCTTCCATGGCCGGTTCTCGCCGCGGTCGGAGGTGTGGAGCCTCGCCGCGACGCTGTTCGAGATGCTGACGGGCGCACCGCCGTTCGAGCAGCTGCCCGGGGAGGGCACGGGCGCCTTCATCGAGCGGGTCGGCTACGGCCTGCCCAGCGACGCCGACCTGGGCCTGTCGGGGCCGCTGCGCACGCTGCTGCGCCGCGGCCTCGCCGTCGACCGGGAGATCCGGTGGCCGTCGGCAGCCGCCTTCGCCGCGGCGATCCGTGAGACACAGGCCATGCTCGGCCTGCCCGTCACGCCCGCCGTTCCGGCGCCGGCACCGTTCCCTTCCGACGACGTCCTCGTCGCCGACGCGCCCGCCATCCACGCCGCGCAACCGCAACCGCAACCGCAACCGGCCATCCTCGCCGGCCGGCCGATGTGGTCCAACGGGAGTGCACCCGCGCGCGGCACCGCCGCGGACGACCGGCCCCCGCACCCGAGCCAGGAGCCGGCGCGGCCGGGCCGGGAGCCCGGGGCCTCCGGCGACGGGGCCTCCGGCGACGGGACGGGCGCCGCGGGGCAGCTGGCGCCGGACACCGCCGGGAGGCAGCCAGGTACCGGGCCGCGCCGCGCGGTGCCGCACTGGTGGATACCGGCCGCGTTCACCGCCCTCGTGGTCGTCGCCCTCACCCTGATGCTGGTACCGCGCAGCCGTGGGCCGAGCACGCAAAGCGAGCCATCGCTTGGCACCACCCTCAGCGCCAGCCTGCCCGCCAGCGCGGTGCCGACGTCCTCGCCGCTGGCCGAGACGGAGACGGCGCCGGGGCCGGCGGCGGGCGGCACGCTCTCGCAGCTCCCGCCCTCGCAGGCCGGCCAGCCCGGCCCGGCACAGGCCGTCCTCCAGCCCGGCCAGCGGATGGAACGGGGCCAGCGGCTGGTGTCGGGCAACGGCCGGTTCGTCGCGGCCATGCAGTCCGACGGGAACCTCGTCGTGTACTCCGAAGGCTCCGGCGCGGTCACCCCCACCTGGCAGTCAGGGACCAGCGGAACCAGCGCGTCCTACGCCGCGATGCGCGACGACGGCGACCTCGTGCTCTACGGCGACGACGGGACGACCGTGTACTGGAGCTCGGGTACCCACGGGTCCGACGTCTACCTCTGGATGCGTGACAACGGTGAGCTCGTCGTCTGCCTCGAGGACGGCACCGTCCTGTGGGCCCGCCGGAGCGGGACCGGCTAGTCCCGGCCTCGGGGATCGCCGGCGAAACCGCCCGGCTCCTGTCCTGGACGCGATCGATGGTCGATGATGGCGGCATGCCCACGAGCACCTGGCCGGTTCGGGTCGTCCTCGCCGTCGTGACGCTCACGGCCGCGGTGACGCTGGCCGGCTGCGGTGGCGGGAACAAGGCCGCGAGCTCCGCGCCCGACGACGCCAAGGCCGCCTGCTCGGCGCTCGCGCGGACCAAGCCGAACCTGAACCATCCCGTCGACGTCGACTGGCGGCGGCTGCGGGCCGCCGGTGACCTCGGTGTCGCCGCCGCCACCGCCGACAAGAAGAAGTACGGCGACCTCTCCCAGCCGTTCGCTGTGGTCTACCGGGACGCGCTGAACTCCGAGACGACCTCCATCTACACCGACGTCCGCGCCGCCCTCTCCATCTGCGCCGACAAGAACCTGCCCCACTGACCCACTCGCGCCGGCTCGCTTGGCGGCCCGCGGCGCGAGGCGCCAGCCGTGGCGGCGGCCGTGGCGGCGGCGATCAGGCGACGGTGGCCGCGTTCGCGCGTTCGAGCAGGTAGTGGCCGGCGACGATCGGGGCGTAGGCCGTGCCGGCGACGAGTGGCTCGACGACCGTGTCGACGTCGGCCTCGAGGAACACGATGAGGGAGACCAGCTCCTCGTCGGGCGCCTCGGCCGGCGGCGGGAGCACCCGGTGGCGGGTGGACCGCCAGCGGTCGCCGGTCCAGCGGGCCAGCAGGTCGCCCACGTTGACGGTGAACGCGTCCGGCTCGTAGGGGGCGTCCATCCAGCGGCCGGCGCGATCCTCGACCTGGAGGCCGCCGTAGCCGGGCTGACGGTCGAGGATGGTGAGAACGCCCCAGTCGGTGTGCGGGGCGACCCGGAACTGGCCGTCGAGCGGGGTCCCGGTCTGCGAGCGCGCCGGGTAGCGGTTGATGTTGAGGGTGTGCGGGCTGGCGCGCACTCGCTCGGCGAACCACGGCTCGGGCAGGCCGAACGCGACGGCGCAGGCGCGCAGCAGGTCGTCGTAGAGGGCGCGGACCTCGTCCGTGTAGCGCTCGCACAGCGCCCTGAGCTCGGGGCTCTCGGCCGGCCAGACGTTTGCGGGAAACCACGTCCGGTCGAGATCCGCGTCGCCCGTGGAGAAGGCGCGCCCGAAGGTCAGGCTCTCCTTGAGGTCGGCGCGGGTGGAGTCGGCGACCTGGCCGTAGTAGGCGTTGGCCTCGCTGCCGGGCGGGATCCAGCCGCGCCCGCCGACCGACGTCGCGTAGGCGGTCTTCGCCCCGGGCGGCAGGGCGAAGAAGCGCGCGGCGGCGGCGCGGATGTCCGCCCGCAGCCCGGCGCTGATCCCGTGCCCCCCGACCAGCAGGAATCCGGACTGGCGCAGCGCCACATCCAGCTCGCAGGCGAACCGGTAGCGCTGGTCGCCGGTGCCCGCGCGCCAGCGGCCGATGTCGAGCAGCGGAAAGTCCGGTGTCGTCGTCACCTAGGTCCTCGCCTCCGCGGCCCCTGGTCAGGGCCGTCCAGTCCTCGGCCGGAGCGTTGGCGCGACCCGCCCTTACTCGGCCCACGCCGCGGCGGCGAACAGCCGCCACGCGGGGTCGGTACTGGCGGGCCGCGCGTCACCGGCAGGCAGCGGCGCCGCGCGGTGGTACCCGTCTACCTGCCATTACGGCCCATCGACGTTTCACCAGGCGGCCCCGCGGGTTACGGGACGGTGGCCATCAAGGACCCGGACGCGACACCCAGGCGCGCCGGCGCAGCCTCAGCCGTCGCGGTCGCGCCGGACCTGCTTGCAGGTGCAGCCCTGCGGTCGGCGGCCGGGCGGCCAGGTCAGCACGACCTGGCGGTCCAGTCCGCGTGCGCGCTCTCGTTGGAAGTCCCTGCAAGCCTCGCAGGGCAGGTTCACCTGCGGCCCGGTCGTCTCGCGATTTCTGTACGTGTCCCCCATGCTTCGGAGAGTAGCGCGATTGACGGGCGTTCCGGAGATGCGCAGCCTCGGCGTGGCTGCCTTCCGGCGGTTCGGACCACGGGCGGCACGGCCGATGGCCCGGTGGCGGCACGCGCGGGACCGGTCTCGCCCTGGTCCGGATGGTTGGCTCTCGCGCGCCCCCCGGCGGCCGGCGTGGCCGGGGGCCCGTCAGCGGGACAGGCGGTCGGTCGCGGGGCCGGCGAACGGGTCCGGGCCGGCGGGAAGGCGGATCCACGGTGCGCCGCCATTTGTCCCGGCCGCGGCCGTCCAATTGGACCGTCCAAAAGCGCCGATGTGCGCCTTACCACCCGGTGTACCAGCTCACACCGCGACGGCCGGCCGTCGGGAAATTGACAATTCCCGGGCCGATGACCACGACCGAGGGGCCGGGTGGCTAAACAGTGTCCGTACCCGGTGCAAACGGCGGGACAACCCGACACTCGTCGGCCGAGTACGGTTCAGGCGCTCCTGCGCGCCGAGGCGGTGGCCGGCTCGTCGGCGGTCGCGGGGTCGGCCCCGGTGATGGTCCAGCGGCGGTCGCGCGATGCCGCGACGCCGAGATCCTGCATGTGACGCAGCTCGGCGGTCACCTCGGCGGCGGGGAGGCCGAGGTCATAGGCGAGGGACCGAGCCCGAAGTGGGCGGTCAGCGCTGGCGAGGGCCGCGTGCAGGCGGACGGCCACCCAGCTGGGGCGGCCGGGCGCGGCCGCGGCGGGCGGCTGGTGAAGCCGCCTCGGCTGGCTTGGAACGGACGGGGCCTCGGCTACTAACCGAGGCTTCCGCCGAGCAGAAGAAGTGTTGCCGCTCACAGCATGCATCAGATTCACCCATCCAGAATTCGGTTCCCCCCAACAATGCTTCACGGCCGCCCCTCAGTCACGGTGAGGTTCATCGCGCAACAGCCCGTAACCACGCGAATACGTAATATTCAAGACATCTGAGCGAGCGCCCGCGGGACACCGGACAGCGGTCAGCCTCCCCCGGTCCGGCGCGGTCGGCGCCCACTCCAGTCGGCACCAGGTGAGGTTCACCGCCACCTCCAGCCCGCTCGCGACATCGCTCCGTGGTCGAGGGCCAACTCTATATGGCCACCGCCCGACCGCAAGACGTAGTCACGTCCGCGCCTTTCGTCGACCATTCGATCGAAAGGTGACAGAAAGACCACAGCGCGCGGCCACCGGCCGGAGCGGCGCCGCGACCGAGCGCGGCACGGCCGACCGAAGACGTGCCACCACGGCCGGCCGGCGAGGCGGGCACTCACGGTCGCGAGCCCACCTCTTTCGGCACCCTCAACGCCCGTCACCCCACCACCGGTAGCCGAACGTGACCACCCGCATCGGGCTTACCCGCCCGACCAAGCATCCACGTCGACAGCCCTTGCGGCGAAGCGCACATTAGGGAAACCTAACTTAACCAACCAACAACCTCGCCGATCAGGTCGGCGCGCCGCCTCACGGGTGGAGCCGCGAGCCCGGCTGGCAGGACAGCGATCGGAGGTCCGCCACGAGCCGCGAGCCCAACCCACCGACGAGCCCCGACGACGGCACGCAGTGGCGCGCTCCCGAGGCGCTGCCACATGACATCAACGGATGCTTAGGCTAGCCTAACTTTAGGAACCRCAAAATGCACCGGTCTGGTCACTATGCGTCTACCGACCCGAACCGAACCGACCGACCGACGCGTGCGCACCGCCGCCGCCAGCGCGCGGGTGCCACCAGGCCGCCGCCTCCGCGTGCCGTCGCACCAACCGCCGCTCGCGGCACCGCCCCACCCGCCGACCCGGCAGCACCGCTCCACCGCCGCGCCGCGGCACCGCCCAGCAGCCCGACGCCTCACCCAGGGAGTACATCCCCGTGTACCGGTCCTTGCTTACAAGCAAGATCCATCGTGCACCCGCACCCATATCCCACCGGAGGCACCCGTGGTAGGGCGACCGCATCCCGCGGTACCGCAGTCAACGCAGACGACGGAATCGGAGCTCTACGACGTCATCGGCGTCGGGTTCGGGCCGGCGAACCTGGCCCTGGCGATCGCGATCGAGGAACACAACGCGCGCGCCGACGAGCGGAACCATCGGCGCGCCGTCTTCCTGGAGACTCAGGAGCGGTTCGGCTGGCACCGCGGAATGCTCATCGACGGCGCCACGATGCAGGTCTCCTACCTCAAGGACCTGGTGACGCTGCGCAATCCGACGAGCGACTTCAGCTTTCTGGCCTACCTGCACGGCTGCGGGCGGCTGGTCGACTTCATCAACCACAAGACGATGTTCCCGTTGCGCCACGAGTTCCACGACTACCTGGAGTGGGCCGCCGGCCGGCTCGACCATCTGGTCGAGTATGGCCAGACCGTGACGGCCCTGCGCCCGGTCGTGGAGGAAGGCGAGATCACCCACGTCGATGTCGTGAGTCAGGACGGCGACGGCCGAACCGTCGTCCGCCGCGCCCGCGACGTCGTCGTCGCGCTCGGGCTGGAGCCGCGGCTCCCCACGGGCGTCGCGCTGGATGACCGGGTCTGGCACAACCGCGACCTGCTCGACCGGCTCGCCGACCTGCCGCCGCTGCGGCACCGCCGGTTCATGGTCATCGGTGCCGGCCAGAGCGGCGCGGAGGTCACCGATCACCTGCACCGGGCGTTCCCCACCGCCGAGGTCCACGCCGTCTTCTCCCGTTACGGCTACAGCCCGGCGGACAACAGCCCGTTCGCCAACCAGATCTTCGACCCGGACGCCGTCGACGACTTCTTCGAGGCGTCGCCGGACGTCCGCCGGATGCTCACCGACTACCACCGCTCGACCAACTACTCCGTCGTCGACATGGATCTCATCGAGGACCTGTACCGGCGGGTCTACCAGGAGAAGGTGCGCGGCCCGCGCCGCCTGCACCTGGTGCGTGCCTCCCGGCTCGCCCAACTGGAGCGGCTGGACGAGGGCGTGCGCGCGACGGTCGAGTTCCTGCCGACGGGCGAGCGACGCGACCTGGACGTCGACGTCGTCGTGTTCGCCACCGGTTACCGGCCGCGGGAGCCGCGGGCGCTGCTCGGTGAGGCCGCCGAGGCGTACCGGGTCGACGACGCGGGCCGTCCGCTGTTCACCCGCGACTACCGCCTGGTCGCCGCCGGTCCCGCCACCGCGGCCGTCTACATCACGGGAGCGACCGAGCACACCCACGGCATCTCGTCGACCCTGCTGTCCAACGTCGCCGTCCGCGCCGGCGAGATCCTCGCCTCCATCCTCGCCCGCGCCGGCTCGCCGGCCGGGGACGACGCCGTGGCTCGCGACCATCGCCTGGTCTCCGCGCTCGGCTGACGCCGCGGCCTCGGGCACAGCCCGGCCTCCCGTCCTTGGCCGGCACCCGCATTGGCTGGCGCCCGGAGTAGCTGGCCTACGCCGAGTGGCGGCCGCCGAGCAGGAGGTGCTGGTAGCTCGGGAGGTCGGGGTGGCCGGTGGCCTGGTAGAGCGCGTCGGCCACGGCGCGGGCGAAGGTGTCCGCGGCGGCGACCAGCAGCTCGTTGAGGTTGGCCGCCGGGCGGGCGCCGGTGGCCAGGGCGAAGACGGAGTCGCCGTCGACCATCGTGTGCGCCGGGCGGATCGCCCGCGCCATCCCGTCGTGCGCGCTCGAGGCGAGTCGCGAGCACTGCGCCTTCGTCAGCACCGCGTCGGTCGCGACGACACCGATCGTGGTGTTCATGAGCAGGCCCGGGATCGGCGGCGACGGGGGCGGAGACGGCGAACTCGGAGATGGGGAGTTCGGGGACGGCGGGTTCGGGTGGCGGGGGTCGGAGTCGCGGGCCGCCGTGGCGAAGTCGGGCGGGAACGGCCTCGGTGCTCGGTCCGAGGCCAGCCAGGCGGCGAGCAGCGCGGGGTCCGGCGGGGGAAGCTCGCCGTCCAGGTCGCCGTAGAGACGGCCGGTGCGCGGGTCGACGGCGGAGCCCGCCGAGTTGACCACGGCCAGCGCCGCCACGATCGTCCCGTCGCCCAGCACCGTCGACGCCCCGCCGACCCCGCCCGCGAGGGCGTCACTGACCGCGCCCGTCCCGGCGCCGACGGTGCCACGGGCCATGGGCCCGGCGGTCGCGTTGTCGTAGGCCAGCGCGCCCAGCTCCGGCCCGGGTACCGCGTGCGAGGCCGGCGAGGCGCCACCGCGACCCAGGTCGAAGATCACCGCCCCCGGGACGATCGGGACCACTCCCGCTGGCCCGACCGGGAAGCCGATGCCCGCGTCCGCGAGCCGGCGCATCACGCCGTCGGCGGCGGCCAGCCCGAAGGCGCTCCCCCCGGTCAGCACGACGGCGTGTACCAGCTCGACGGCGTTGCGGGGGTCGAGCAGGTCGGTCTCCCGCGTCCCCGGTGCTCCGCCGGCGACGTCGACCCCGCCGACCGCCCCGGCCGGCGGCGCGAGCACGACGGTCACCCCGGTCCGCCACCCGTCGCCGACCCGCTGCGCGTGCCCGACGGCGATTCCCGGCACGTCCGTCAGCGACCCGGCGAGACCCGAGGCGCCCCGGTCCCTGGCCGCGCCCGCAACCGCGTCCGGGGACCCGGCCCACGCTGGTCGGCCCGAATGCTTCATCACCCACATCCTGCCGACCCCCGACCGCTCGCGCGACCGGTGCCACGCCACGAGCCAGCTGGGCTTTCGTGAGCCTCGCCACCTGGCGGATGCGCTCCAGGGCGGGCTGGAGACCGGTGGGTGGGCTAGTTCAGCCGACGGAGGCCGGCAAGGCGGCGGTCGTCGATCGCGCGCAGCCGCTCGGCGACCCGCTCCAGCAATGCGGGGTCATCCAGGAACGTCACCGGATGCTGGGCGGGCGGCACYGGTTTGGCCACCCGCCGCGGCAACGGCGCGGCCTCTCCCCCGGGACGTCCTCCAGTCCGGCGCACGAGCTCCCTCCGCCCACATGGATCTACACATAGCCGACAAAAGCCCTGATTCCTCCACCTTGCCATCCCGGTCGGCTGGGTACCAGGGGAACCCCTGACATCATCGCCTATCGACCCGCTCATCGAGCGGCTCAGGGGAAGATCAGGAACGCAGCGCGTCGCGGCCCATATGCTCCACCAGGTCGTCGGGCAGATCCGGTGTTGGGGTCTCCTCGACCAGCTTCTGATGGTGGCGCTGCACCGAGCAGTCGCGGGGTCACAGGTCCAGGAAGGCCGACGCCTCGACGCTGAGGACCTGGTGACGCGGCGTACGGCAGGGGCAAAGCTGGGTCCGGGCTGACGAGGTGGCTTGGTTGGTGCCGCGCTGATGCGCCGTCGCCTTCGACCACCTGGGGACACCGTCGATGGGAATCCGCGCGCCACGGATTCCACTGAACCCGCGCGGTCACGGATGACGGCACGGCTATGATTCCGCTACGCGGCGCATCCGTGATCAACGGGGGTCCGGACGGCGTGGCATCGGGGGGTGCCATGCATATCCACATGTGGTCGTTACGGATGCCCTGGACACGGGCGGTAGCCGTTCTGGCCAGTCTGTTCCTAACGATCACGCTCGCCAGCTGTGGTGGGGAGTCGAACGGCGCGGAGCCGAACAGCGGGGACGGCGCGTCAGTGGAATCCTCGACACCGTCGGCCTCGACCCGTCCGCCGATATCGGGTTCGTCCTCGCCGACGCCGACGGCGACCGGGTGCCCGCGAGGTCCGGCCGCGCCGGACCTCGAACCGGCCGCTGACCAACGGGCCGGAGTGAAAGACCTGCGTGTGTCCCTGTAGCGGGCCGGCCACCGGGGCCGGCCCTGCTCGCCAGGGGATGATCGCCGGCCTGGTAACCACGCCCGTCAGATTCGGTGACGGGGACGCGTCACGAAGCTTCCACCCAATCGCGGTCGATCGTCACGCTGAGACCTCACGGAGCGAGGGATGCGCCCGGCGGGGTCGACATCAACGGTCCGCGGCACTCGTTCGGTGAAAGACGCGCCAGCACCCCCGCAGCCGGCATGAGCGGTGGTCCCGCCGGTCCGCGCCGCGGCTTTCCTCAGACTGAAGTTGCCTTCGTCTGAAAGAACGCCGAGGGCCATGATGATCACCGTGGAGAGGACGGTGAACGTCACGACGCATACCGCCAGGCTCATGGCGATGGGATCCGCGCCCGTCATCGGCGCGCTGCCGTCCATGTGCTCGACGCGCACAGCTGTCATCGCGGTGTAGTGCATCCCGCACACCGCGGCCGTCATAATCACCGAGGCAAGCACGACATGGGTCCGGCTACGCACGCGGAAGGCGATGACGAGCGCGGCGAGCGCGGCCCCGATGGCGATTCCGATCGACAGGACGACTCGCGTCGGGTCATAGGTGATCCTGGATCCAGTTTGCATCGCCGCCATCCCCGTGTAATGCATCGCGGCGATTCCGAGGCCCGCCGTGACTCCGCCGCCGAGGACACGGCCGAGACTGCGCGGGTTGGTGCCCACGATGCCGATTCCCAGCGCCGACGCCGCGACCGCGATGACGAGCGACAGGGCGGTCAGGGGCACGTTGTAGACGATTCCCATGGTGCCGAGGTGATAGGCGGCCATCCCGATGAAATGCATCGACCAGATCGCCCCGCCGCCGAGGCTGACCGAGGCGGCCATGATCCACCGCAGTCGGCGCCGGCCGGAGTTCAACGGGATCCTGATGGCGCTCACGAGCGCGGCGAAACAGCCCAGGAATGACAGTGCAACCGATATGGCCACGGACAGCGTGTCGAAGCTTGCGTGCTGGTACGTCATCCACTCTTCCCAAGGGGCATTTTCTGTCTCACCTGTGTCGATCGGGGTTCCGCGGGCCCGGAACCCCGGTGGAAAGAGTCCACCGGCCGGACGTCGCCTCGGCCCGCGGCGAGAGCAACGTCCCACCGATCCCCCTCCTGGAACGGAGGAACCGCTGCCCTCGCCGCTGAAAACGGGTCGCGCACTCCGGAACCGCGCGCCTGCGGCTAGCTCCCGTGACCGCCGGCCAGCTGCCCGAGGAAGCCGGTGTTGTCGTAGTAGTTGTGCACCTCGACGAGCCGGAGGTCATCGGACACGCGAGCCACGGTGACCCCGAACATCTCGATCCGATCACCGGTCGGCTGGACACCCTTGTACGGCCCGCTGAACGTCCCCCAGTGACGCCATTTGAACGTTATGGTGGGCGGCGCCGAGTAGACCTCGAGGACCTCCCAGAAGAATCCACCCGGGAACGCCTCATGGAAGATGTCGTGAGAGGACTCGAACGTCTCGTCGCCCGCGGAGTAGTACGGGTTCTCGCCGATGAGGATGTTGTAGCTTCCGCGCTCCGCCAGCTCCGCGCTACCGACGGCTTGGCCTCCGTTGACGCTGACCTGCAGCTGGTCGGTGACCGTGCTCACCCATTGCGCGGGATCCTTCTTGTGGGAAAGTTCCATCTCGAAGACCTGGACGACCCTCTCCACTACGTCGGAGAGCGAGCCGGCGGGGTGATGTACGGATTTCTCCAACGGCATCACCTGGTGGGACAGGTGGTAGTCGGGCGGGGCGCCGTCACGCCAGACCACACCCTCCGAGCCCGCGATTACCGCGTCTCGCCCGCGCAGGTGCGGTGGCGTGCTCTCGAGTCCGTCCTCGCTCACGTGGTCATTCTCCTTGTCGGTTGAACGAAGAAATCTGGACCGCGGACGCCGATGGCCAGGACGAAGCCAGGCGCGACCCGGCACTCTTGGACATGTCGGCGAGCGTCATGACAGAGTTGGGACCTCGTCGCTGGCGGCGCCCGCGCGCGACCGATCAGGAGATCGAGCGTTCCTGTTCGGTGGCGGAGGTCACCAAGCAGCCTCCTGGCCCGGGAAAGGCCGAGACCATGGACGCGCGGCGCCGAACGTCGCACTCATGGCCCCACAGAGCACGGAGTCATAGAGAAGGGAAGCCCTAGACCAGCGCCACACCGCGTAGCGCGGAGGCAGGCAGGAGAGCAAGCGCCTTCCCCCCATCGCCGATCTCCATCCCCGCTCCCCTGGGCCCCGTCCAGAGGCAAGCCCGATGGTGGCGACTCCGAGTCCGCGCACAGTCCGTGCGCCTGGAGCAACCGTCGCATCACGGTAGGCCAAGATCGAGAATGTCGAAACCCCCATTCGKGGGTATTCGATATCGTTTCTGGAACAACTTGTTGCGTTAAGTAACTGCAATCATGTAATCGTAACGACCAGTAAACGGCTAGACCGTTGCGTGCCGCCGACATCGTCGCGACCGGGCCCGGTACGCGCGGCCACGTGTCGCCGGTTTTGGAGAACGGCTACGTCGGACCGCGGACTGCGGACCGCGGACTGCGGACTGCGGACTGCCAGCACGAACGCGGGGCGTACATCGCGCCCCGCGTCGGCTGACGACACCGGTCAGCGCAGGATGCCGGCGGCGCGGGCGGCGGACAGCCAGGTGGGGAACTCGGCGAGGAGCTGGTCGTAGAGCTCGCCGGTAGGCAGTTCGCCCGGGACGCGGCCGGTGGCGAGGAAGCCGGCGTTGTCGACCAGCCGTCCTCCCATGGTGTCCAAATCCTGCAGGAACTTCAGGTGACGGCCCTTCCCGAATCCCACGAACTGCCAGAAGATCGGCAGGTTGCTGCTCTGCTGGATCAGGGAGCGCGCCGCGCGCCTGTCGAACGGCGCGCCGTCGGTCTGGAACACGACGAACGCCGGGTAGGCGCCACCGGTCGCCCGGTGGTGGTCGATCACCGCCCGCATCGCCGGGAGGTAGGTGGTGCCGCCCCACGGCAGCTTCGCGTGCAGCGCCTGGATCCTGCCGTGGTAGTTGTCCAGGCCGATCTCGTCGACCAGGCTGACCTTGTCGGAGAAGAACACCAGCGGCACGACGCCGTCGTCGTCGAGGTTCGCGGACAGGCCGAGCACCTGCTCCGCGAAGTGCTGCATCGTCCCGTTCCGGTAGTGGCCGGCCATGCTGTGCGAGTGGTCCAGGACCAGGTAGACGGCCGCGCGCAGCCCGGTCGCGCCCTGCTTGCGCAGGCTTACCCCGGCCGCCTTGTACAGGTCGACGAGGCCCGGCGCGGTCCGCGCGACCTTGTCGAGGCTGATGGCGGGCGCACCCGCCGGCACGGGGCCGCCAGGAGCGTTCCCCGGCGCGGGCTGCCACGGTCCCCCCACCGGCGCGGCCTGCCACCCGCCCGGAGTCGGCGGTCCCCAGGCCGGTGCTGGCTGCACGGGTGCCGGCCGCACGGGCTGTCCCGTCGGCGCGGGCCATGCCGCCGGGGCGGGCGGCGCGAACGGCGTGGCCGGCGTACTCGGCGGGCCGGGAGGCCGCGGCGTGGCTCCACCGGCCGTCCGGGTGGCCGGCGCGGTGGGCGTGCCGGGGTCGTCCACCACGACTCCGAAGTCGGCCGCCAGCCCCGCGAGGCCGGTCGCGTATCCCTGGCCGATGGCCCGGACCTTCCAACCGCCGTCGCGCCGGTAGAACTCCGCCAGCAGCACGACGGTCTCTCCGTGCGTGAGCGGCGTCGGGGTGAACTGATAGCGGCGCGCGCCGTCGTCGACGTCGACCCAGGGCGTCGTGGCGCCGTCGAACACCTCGCCGGGCCGCGCCGCGTCGACGCTCGCGGCGACCACCACCTTGGCGACGTCGCCCGGGACCCGCGCGAGGTCGACCGTCACGCACGCCCCGTCGAGTCGCACGCCGTCCTGCGCCGGATGGTTGAAGAAGACGAGGTCGTCGTCGCCACGCACCTTGCCCGCCGCCGCCAGCAGCACCGCGGACACGTCGATGGACCCACCGGCGACCGCGACCGTCGCCGCGGGCCGGCCGCCGACCAGCGGCGCGTTCGCGCCAGGCGTCAGGCGAGTCACTGCGTTCATGGCGGCGTCTCCCTGGCACTCGACGATGCGCGAGTCCAGGATGGGGGCCCGGCGCCGGGGCCGTCCAGCGGTCAGCCGGCCGGAGCGGCGCCGCCGGGCACGGCCGCCGCCGGCCCCGGCACCCCGGCGGCGAGGTCGGCCAGCAGCGTCCGGAGGACGAGTTCCTCGTCGACCCGGATGCCGTGGCGTTCGAGGGCGGGTCGCAGCGCGGGATCCCAGGACGCGTCGACGGGGCGGCCGGTCAGCGGTCCGCCGGTCGCGGTCGCGATTCCGGCCGCGGCTCTGGCCACGGTTCCCGCCACGGCTCTGGCCATGGTTCCCGTCGCTGTCCCGGCCCCAACCGTGGTCCCGCTTCCGGCCTCGGGCGTGGCCTCGCCCCCGGTCCCCGTCGTGGTCTCGCCTCCGGTCGCGGTCGCCAGGGCGAGGGCCGCGGCGTAGGCCTCGGCGTCGTAGCGCCAGGGGCGCCATCCGACGCGGTCGCGCAGGCCACCCGCGAGGCGCAGGGCGGCCCAGTCGAAGTCGCCGTGGTAGGCGAAGCTCGCGCCCTGGGCCGCGAGCAGCTCGAGCAGGCCCAGGACGGCCGCCGACGGATGCTCGCCCACGCAGACCAACGGCGGGGTGCCCGGCCCGAGCTCGTCGGCCGCGCTGGCGAGCACGATCGGCTGCTGGCAGACGAAGACGAGGCCGGCGCCGACGCCCAGGGCCGCCCGTTCGCCGCCCCGACCGATGACCTGGCGCAGCGTCAGCACGCACGGCTCGCCCGCCTCGTGGGCGGCGGCGAGGACACGGCCGGTCGCGTCCGTCGTACCACCCGGCAGCCCCAGGCACAGCACGGTCGACGTCAGCTCGTCCAGGTGCACCCCGACGGCGGCCCAGGCGGCACGCCGCCCGGCCGCCGACGCGTCGCCCGCCGGCTCGGACCCGGCGAGCACCCGAACGGCGGCGAGCGCCAGCGTCGCTAGCGGCCGGCCGTCGTCGAGCGCGTGCGCGTCGCCCGTGGCCGCCGCGGCCAGYCCGTCGAGCGCCACCCCGCCGGACGGCAGCGCGTCGAGCACCGCCACCAGCCGCGCGACCAGTCCTGCCGCCGTGTCCGGGTCGCCGGCGAGCCGGCGCAGCGCCCCCGTCCCGTCCAGCCAGGCGAGAAACGGCGAGAGCTCCGGGCGCCGGCTGGTGAACGTGTCCAGCGGTGCCCGGGCGGCCACCCAGACCGCGCTCCCGGTGGCGGGCACCGCGGCCTCATCGACTACCGGCCCGGTCAGCAGCACCACCGCAGCCGCGAGCCCCTCCGGGGCCGCACCGCTGGCCCGCAGGATCCGGTCCACCTCGTCCAGCGGGACCGACAGCGAATAGCCCCGACCGGCACGCCGTCCGAGCAGCCGCTCGGCGGCCCGGCGCTGCTCGTGGCTCGCCTTCGGCAGGGTCACGACGCCGGTCAACGGCTGTCTCTGGGCCATCCGCCTACGGGCACGATCGACCAGCCATGCCAGTTGCTCCCCGCCCAGCAGCCGCCGCAGCCGCTCGATGTCCCCGGCCACGCGAGCCGGTACCGATGCACCGCCGATGGCGGCGGTCTGTGAGGCCATGCCATCCCGGGAGGCCGCGGAGTCCGACGGCGGGATCTCGGTCTCAAGGTCGGGCGCGGGCTCGTCGGGTCCGACCGGGCCCGTCGCGACGACGGCGGGGCTCACCGCGCCGCCCACGCGCGCCTCGCGGGATGGTGCGCTGTCCGGTCTGTCCCCTGCTGCCTCATCACCCACGATGGTGGCACCCCCGGAGCGCCACGGTGACGCAGATGGGCACGCGATCGCCTGGGAGTATCGGTCACGCACGCCACCCGCCGCGGCACGCCGGGCTGGCACGGCGAGTTCGGACGTCCTCCTCGCCGCCCACCGTCACGGTCGCTACCCAACCCCGGGGCGCCCGGCGGCCCATGACCGTGATCTGGTGGGATCCTCGGGCCTAGAGCGAGGAAACGAATTACTCAAGTCCGGGCCAGCAGATCTGCGTGACGTCGGTCATGCCTGTACCTCGCCTGAACTACCTGTCTCTCCCGGTCAGCGGCGGTCTGCCACTCTCCTGACGGCGTTGTCGGCCGCCTCGTGTCTCGGGTCCGCGGGGCCTAGGTCCTTCATGCCCCGAGCTAAGCGGGGTTCCTGGGGCAACCCTCGGATGCTTGCTTGGCAGCAGAGACAGGCGTCGTCGCGCCTTTCCTCGCCGCTGGTGGCTGGTCGGCGTCCGGGGCTGAGCCCTGGGGCTCCTCCTTGACTATCGGCGACGGTGCCGGCGATGAGGGCTGCGCCCCTGACCTGCATGAGGATGAGATCGGGTCGGGCCGGTCAGGCTCTCTGCTGACCGGTCGAGGTCGGCCTGGGTGAGCACCGGACGCCCGAGTCGGGTCGACAGCCAACGGCGCTGGTAGGCGCTCAGATCATTGAGGAAGATGACGGCGTCGATGTTCCTGCTCGAACAGGTCGCCGCGATCTGGTCAAGTTTCCCCGGGCCGATGAGGAAGCGGCGGGACAGGGGGCGGTCATCAGCCGTACCCCGCCGTCGGAGACGCCCCGGCGCTGGACGAACCGCTCCAGCACATTTCCTCCCAGCGCCGTCACCCGCACGTCGAGGACATCGAGCCGGGCCTGGTAGTCGCGCTCCTTCGCCGAGAACAGCCCCACCAAAACCACGGAACGGATCGCGGTCACCTGGAAAGCATCCCAGGTCAGCAGCTTCGCGCCGCAGGGATATTCGACGGTCGGCGGGTGCCGCGGCCCCGCGTGAACGAGCGTGCATGATGGCCGACGGCCGGTCCGCCACCGGGTCGACCGGGTCACTAACCCGGCACAGATCGGGCGGACCTACCGCAAGCTGCACAGGAAACCCGACGAGCGCACGCCCCGGTTCACCGAGCGGATGGTGATGATCTCTGACCGGCCGGCCGAGATCGCCGACAGGGCCGTGCCCGGGCACTGGGAAGGCGACCTGATCATGGGTGCCGGCTACGCGTCGGCGATCGTGACCCTGGTCGAACGCACCACCCGCTTGTGTTGCTCGGGCACCTGCCTGGCGGGCACCGCCGAGGAGGTCCGGGACCTGCTCGTGCCCTGATCGGATCACTACCCGACCACCTGCGCGGCTCGCTGACCTGGACCAGGGCGCGGAGATGGCCGCACACCGACAGTTCTCCGTCGCCACCGGCGTCCCGGTCTACTTCTGCGACCCGCACCCCCTGGCAACGCGGATCGAACGAGAACACCGACGGACTGCTACGCCAGTACTTCCCCAAGAGAACCGACCTGTTTGCCCACAAACCCGAAGACCTCGAGCACGTCACCCAGGAACTCAACGGTCGACCACGACAGACACTCGACTGGGCTACCCCAGCCGAGCGCCTACGTGATCTACTGACAGCCACATAGACCATCAGGTGTTGCGAGGACCGCTAGAAACAGCCCTATCGGGAGAAGTATGCCTTGAGGCTGACGGCAGGCCCATCTGAGAACTTCTCCACGGCCACCTTGCCGTTTCCCGGCACAATTGTCGACGCCGCCTCCGGGCTGGACAACGAGGCTGCCTTGGTCGCTCCCGAAGGCGGTGGTGACACGCACGTCAGGCAGATCCCTCCCTGCGTTGTCCAACGCCGTGATCACCAGAGTTGGCACCACGCTCATCCGTCCGTCGTTGTTGATAGAGAGTGTCTGGTCGATGTACCCCGTCTTGCCGAACGCCTGGTAACTGAACGACAACGATGCGATCGTCGCCCTCGCAGAGGCACCACTTAGACTGCAGCCGGCCAGTGCCACGACGCTGAGGACAATGCCTGCGACTGTCGCACCCCACCAGCGCCGAACGAAAGATCGATCAATGCTTGGCATTGCCGGAGAGTAGCCCAATAGAGGGATACGAGAGTCAGCGCGCCTCACGCTTCGCTCCCGGTCTCAGTCGGAGTTCGGCTACACCAAGCGCTCGAGATGGTCACACCGTCGTCGGTGTTCCGGGCCCGGATCAAAACCGTCCGCTCGCACCGGTCCGTCGACGCCCTCGCCGCACGCGGCCGCCGCCCGGTCGACCTCGGTCCCGCTGCCTCCGGCCGAGCCCGGCACCGCGATCGAGGTCGACTGGACCCCCACCAACATCGACACGTTCGCACTCGGCGGGCGGACCTGACCACGGCCCAAGCGTCCACGCTCGCCCGTAGTCCTCCGCGCCAGATCGGCTGTCAGCCTGGCGGCCACAGCACTTGAGTGGGCGGTCTCGGTCTGCCTCGGGCACGGCTTCAGACCGCTTCGACCGCCGGCCCGCAGACCGTGGCGCGCTACACGGGGTCGCGGTCGTGCTGTACGAGGACGACGGCGCGAGCCGGGCCGTCGTCGGCCCATTCGACACGTCTATCGAAGCGGCTGCCCACGGCGCGCTGACGGGCGCGTCTA
Organism: Pseudofrankia sp. EUN1h; assembly: GCF_001854645.1. Taxonomy (NCBI): domain Bacteria; kingdom Bacillati; phylum Actinomycetota; class Actinomycetes; order Frankiales; family Frankiaceae; genus Pseudofrankia; species Pseudofrankia sp. EUN1h. The sequence goes on from NZ_MBLN01000003.1 coordinate 164,187, forward strand.
CCCATGATCGGGTGGGATGTTCGGAGTCAGAGCGAGGAAACGAAATTACTCAAGCCCGGACCAGAAGATCCGCATGACGTCGGTCACCTACGCGTAGGGCACGCCGAAGCGGCATCCGACCCGCGCCGACTCGTGCTCCCACCAGCCCGGACGGCCTGCCTGCCACCAGCCTCTGGCGGACCGTGGCGGATGAATGACCCCATAGGCCCAATCATCTGACACACAYCGACAGCAGTACGGCGAAGTGTGTTGGTTCAGGCTGTCTATGGACACGCCRAAATGCCACGATCCCGCTTCGGAACCAGGGCGCGGTCRAGGGCACTCCAGATTGCCCGCGGCGCGACCCAGGCAGTCACACCAGCCGGCCACAACGAGCCGTCAGCGACCACCTCAGCCGCGTTCTCCCAGTCACACCCCATACACCACGTCCGTCAGACTCCGCCCTCTGGGATCGTCAAGGCGTTCGTAAAGCAATTGGGTTCTCGCGTGCCAGAGCGAGGAAACCTAATTACCCAGTTCCCTCATCGGATCCGGTCATGGCTTGTGGGGCGGATTCCGGCTTTCCGCCCGCCACAGCCCATGGATGGATGAGCGGGCAGCGCGCAGCGCCACCCAGGCCGCCTCCGTCCCGCGTCGCGTCAGGCACCMGCGGGATCCCGGGCGTCGCGTCAGACGTCAGGGGCGCCAAACGGCGCTGGTCGTGACTCTGACGTCGGACAGGACGAGCACCCAGCCGCCCGAGCGCCCGAGCGGCACCCCGACCGAGCCCGGGCCGGGCTCCAAGCGGGGTTGACTCCGCGATCGCCAGGACGTTCCCAGGGTAATTGCGTTCTTGCGTGCCAGAGCGAGGAAACGAAATTACTCCGGTCGTTGCCTGGTCGGGTCCTTGGCCGAGCACATCTGAACTGGTTCGGAGATCCGCGGCGCTCATCTGCTGGTGGTGTGTGGGCCGGTCGCGGAACGGGGGCCAGCCGGCTTGGGCGCCTCGGGCTTGGCGAGGACGACCAACCGGTCGGCAATCGCCTCGAGATCGGCCTTGCCCTGTGCCGTGTCCATCACGAGGTCGAAGGCTGCGTCGTCAGTCATTTCCACGACCAACCCGTTGAGGTCGAGGAAGACGGCCGCCGCGAGCCAGGCGAGCCGCTTGTTTCCGTCGATCAGCGCGTGGTTGCGGACCAGCGACTGGAGCAGCGCGGCGGCCTTGAGCGTGATCGTCGGGTAGGCATCCCGTCCGAAGGCACTCGATCGGGGCCGGGCCGCGCCTGCGTCGAGCAGGCCCACATCGCGCACCGGACCCACGCCAAGAGTGCGGGTGAGCGCCAATAGGTCATCGAGATCCAGGTAAATCGCCGGGCTTCGCGTCACTCGCCCGCTCCGTCGTCCGCTTGCGCGGGCACGGTGCGGCCTCCCCCTGGGTGAGGCCGCCGTTCGCATGGTCCTGCGCCCACGAACGCTGTCACACCGTGCCAAGACGGTGCAGCACGTCGCCCCAACGTTCGATCATCCGGTTGGCGCTGTCCTGAACCTGGACGGCGTGGCCAGTGCGTTCGTACCGCTCCAGCACGGCCCGTCGGATGATCTCCTGGCGGGATGTCCCCTCGGCGGCGGCCAGCGCGGTGAGGGCGCGCTCAAGTTCGTCGTCTGTTCGCACGGTCAGCGCCATGGCCGACATGCTACCAATCTGATACCATGATCGACACTTGGCGTGATCGTGTGCCCGCCGCGCGGGCACGGCCGCGCCGAGACCGAGCTGGAAGCGAGGACCGCTCCGACGCCGCGCAGGCCGTTCGACGTTGCTTCCGGGCTGGCGGCCGAGCGGCCCGCTCATCTTGTCCCCGCACGCTCCAGCGGGATCCTCGGAGTCAGAGCGAGGAACCCTAATTACTCAGGTCTCGCATCGGATCTGGTCATGGGTTGTGGGGCGGATCCCGGCTTCCCGCCCGCCACAGCCCATGGGTGGATGGACGTGCGCAGCGGAGCGGCGGCCCGGGCGCCCGGGAAATCCCGGGCGTCGCGTCAGACGTCAGGGGCGCCAAACGGCGCTGGTCGTGACTCTGACGTCGGACARGACGAGCACCCAGCCGCCCGAGCGCCCGGGCGGCGCCCCGACCGGGCCCGGGCCGGGCTCCAGGCGGGGTTGACTCCGCGATCGCCAAGACAATCCCAGGGCGATTGCGTTCTTGCGTGCCAGGACGCCGAAAATCCCACCGGATCGAGAAATCCGACGAGGTCCGAGCCCGCGCACCGCCCTAGCACTCGCCCGCTGGTGACTTCGGGTAACTCTTGAGCCCGGGCGCCCGAGACGAGGCGACGACGTGGCGGCCTACCCGCCGGCGCTCCTGGCGCCTCGCCCGGCCGGCCGTCCTGGATCACCGCGACAGCCGGCGCAGCGAGAGCAGACCATCGGGGTCGAGATCGAACCCGGCGCCGAACCGGCGGCTGATCCGGTCGAGCGTCGCGTGCAGCCACGCGGTGTCCTCGGCGAGTGCGCGGCCCAGCCGCATGCGCCACGTCCGCAGCGGCACCACCCGCAGGCCGGCCAGCCGGCCGGTGTCCGCCTCGACCGAGACCAGATAGGCGGGCCGCAGGTCGTCCCGGAAACTCTCGTAGCCGGTGATGCCCTCGTAGTCGTCGACGAAGTCCCCGCAGCCATAGAGGATCAGCCGATCCCGGTACACCTCGACCGGGCGCGGATGGTGCGACGAGTGCCCGTGCACGAGGTCGACGCCGCCGTCGACCAGCCGGTGCGCGAACCGGATCTGGTCGTCGTCGATGCCATACCCCCAGTTGTCCCCCCAGTGGATCGACGCGACGACCACGTCCCCTGGCTGCTTGTTCCGCCGCGCGCGGGCGGCGATCTCGTCGGCCGCCGCGTCCGACAGTTCCGGGACGACGTCGACGCCCGGCCGGTCGTCGACCGCGGCCCACGTCCGCGGGATGCCACTGGACGGGACACCGAACGCGAGAACCAGCAGACGCAGCCCGCCCTCGACGGGGACGATCGCCGGCTGGCGCGCCTCGTCCGCGCTCCGCCCGGCGCCCGCTGTCCTCAGCCCCGCGGCGGCCAGCGTGTCGAGCGTCTCGATGAGCCCGCGCCGCCCGAAGTCCAGCACATGATTGTTCGCCAGCACGCACACGTCGGGCCGGGCCGCGGCCAGGCAGGGAAGGTTGTCCGGATTCATCCGGTAGTGCACAGCTTTCCCCGGAGCAAAATCGTCGGATCGTGTAACGCTCGTCTCCAGGTTCACCACCCGGACATCGGGCGCGGCGCTCTCCAACGCGTCCAGCGCGTCTCCCCAGGGCCAGGAGAAGCCAACCGGATACCCGATCCGCCCGTTCACCGCCTCGGCCAGGTCGACGTAGGCCAGAGCATCCCGGCTGAACCCCTCGTGCAACGCCGGGTCGCCCGGATGCGGCAGGATCTGGTCGACTCCTCGCCCCAGCATCACGTCGCCGCACAGGAACACGGTCAGGACACCCGGATCCATCGCGTGCATCACGTCCCCCAGCCCGCGCCGTTCTCCTCCGGCGTTCCCGGCGTGCTCCGCCCGAACACACCGGCGGCGATGCTCGCCAGCCGACTCGCTTCGGCCCTCGACAGCCGCGGATCTCCCAGCCACGCCCGGCGCCGGAGCCGTGTCCCCGGCGCCGGGTGACGGCCTGAAAGCTCAGCGTCCCCGGCGCCGGCCGCCGGGGACGTCGGGATGCTTGGCTGTCAGTCGTCGATCAGTCGTCGACGAGCTCGACGAGGGTGGCGTTGGCGGTGCCACCGCCTTCGCACATGGTCTGCAGGCCGTAACGCAGGCCGTTGTCACGCAGGTGGTGGACGAGGCGGGTCATCAGGATCGCGCCGGAGGCGCCGAGCGGGTGGCCGACGGCGATCGCGCCGCCGAGCGGGTTCATCCGCTTCGGGTCGGCGCCGGTCTCGGCGAGCCAGGCCAGTGGCACGGAGGCGAACGCCTCGTTGACCTCGAACGCGTCGATGTCGTCGATCGTCAGGCCGGCCCTGGCCAGCAGCTTCCGGGTGGCCGGGATCGGCCCGGTCAGGACCATCACCGGGTCAGCGCCGACGACGGTGCCGGCGACATAGCGGGCGATCGGTGCGAGGCCCAGCTCGCGCGCCTTCTCCGGTGTGGTGATCAGAATCGCGGCGGCACCGTCGGAGATCTGCGACGAGCTGCCGGCGTGGTGCAGGCCGTCCGCGCCCGCCACCGCCTTGAGCGCGGCCAGCGTGTCGGCGGTGGTGCCACGTCGCAGGCCCTGGTCGACGCCGACCGGGCCGGCCTCGGTCGGCACGGTCACGATCTGGGCGTCGAAGGCGCCCGCGTCGATCGCGGCGGCGGCCCGCTCGTGGCTCTGCGCCGAGAACTCGTCGAGCTGGCGGCGGTCGAGCCCCCACCTGCGGGCGATCAGCTCGGCGCCGGTGAGCTGGTTGAAGTCGGAGCCGTCGTAGCGGTTACGGGCCGTGGCGCCGTAGGGCTCACCGCTCTGGCGGGAGGCGCCCAGCGGGATGCGGCTCATGCTCTCGATGCCGCCGGCGACGACGACTTCCTGCTGGCCGGACATCACGGCCATCGCGGCGTAGTCGATCGCCTGCTGGCTCGACCCGCAGGCCCGGTTGATCGTGACGGCGGGCACGGACTCCGGCCAGCCGGCGGCGAGCACGGCGAACCGGCCGACGTTGCTGGACTGGTCGCCGAGCTGCCCGACGCAGCCCCAGTGGACGTCGTCGACCACGGCCGGGTCGATCCCCGTCCGGGCGACCAGCTCCCGCAGGACGAGCGCGGACAGGTCCACCGGGTGCACCCCGGCGAGCGCCCCGTTCCGCTTGCCGATCGGCGTGCGCACCGCCTCGACGATCACCGCTTCCGGCACTGCCGTACCCCTTCCCGACGCTCACATCCCACGGCCCGGCACCACCGACCGAAATTCGCTTCTCGCCAGACGATAGGACGGTTTCCACTACCAGGCCGGCACATGTGCCGCACAGAACGTCGTACGCCGGCCACCCACGAGGCAACCAATGGCTTGCGCGAAGCCCGCTGGCGGCTCCCCGTCGAAGCCCGTCGGTGGTTCCTCGCAAAGCCCCACCGGGCGCGGGCTACGGTCAGGGCGTGCGCCTTGGGGTCTCTCCGTACGGCTCGGACCGCGACGAGACCGTCGCGTTCACGGACACGGCGGTCGCCGGCGGGCTCGACACCCTCTGGCTCGGCGACGGGATGTTCCGCCGGCCGGACTTCTCCGGCTGGCGGGGCGGCCTGGAGTCGATGGTCGAGCTCGCCTGGTTCGCCGGCCGGCACCCGGGCACGCGGATCGGGATCACGGCCGCCGTGCTGCCGGTGCGGGACATGGACTGGCTGACGCGCCAGGCGGCCACCCTCGACCAGCTCACCGCGGGCCGGTTCGTGCTCGCGGTCGCCGCCGGCTTCTGGGACGACGAGCTGGTCCACCGGGGCGTGGCGCCGGCCGAGCGCGGCCGTCGCTTCCGCGCCTGCCTGGACCAGCTGCGCGCCGGCCTGACCGGGGACGTCCTCTCGCCCGAGCCGTTCACGCCCGGTGGGCCACCGATCTGGCTCGCCGGCGCCGACGCGACGATGCGCCTGGCCGCCCGTCTCGGCCTGCCCTACCAGGCATCACGGGCGTTGCCGGACGACCTTGCCCCCCTCGCCGCCCGCTGGCGCGACCTCGGCGGTGGCCTGCTCGCCCACCGCATCTACGTCGAGGCCGGCACGGCCGTGCCCGACGGCGTCCAGGTCGCCCGCCACGTCCTCGCCGGCTCGGCCGGCCAGCTCCTCGACGGCCTGTCCCGCTACCGCGAGCTGGGCGTGGGCGACCTGTCGATGGTCCTCGGCCACGACGACGTCACCGCCCGCCGCACTCTCGACGTCCTGCTCGCCGACGTCCTCCCGGGCCTCCGGTAGCGGCCGGAGAGCTCGCCGCGCCGCCCACCAGGCCTGACGGGTAGTCAGGACGGGACGCGATCATCGGCGGGCACTCGACCGTGGTGCACGCAGGCAGGTAATGCGCGCAGGCAGGTAATAGGCGCGTCCACGTTGGCCTTCCGGCTGACCCCGGTGTTCACGGGCCGAGGTGACGCCCATTGACATCTAACATACTAGTCCCCTATACCTGACACCGCATCAGGAACAGGTCCGGGTCAGGTTGGGGGCGCCGGTGGACTTCGTCAACGACGTGGTGTGGCCGGGGCTGGTGTCCGGCTCCCTGTTCGCGCTGGTCGCGCTCGGGATCAACATGGTCGAGCGGGTCACGAAGGTGGTCAACTTCGCGCATGCGCAGCTGATCTACTGGGCGCCGCTGGCCACCCTCCTGCTGGCCCGTCAGTTCCACCTGCCGGTGGCGCTCGCGTTCGTGCTGGCGACGGTGGGCGTCGTCGCGGCGTCGCTCGTCGAGGAACGCGTCGCGATCCGGCCGTTCCTGCGGCGCGGGGCGGCGCTGCCGTGGATCCTGTCGACGCTCGCCGTCGGCACGCTGTTGGAGCGGGCGGCGCACTACCAGTTCTCCGGTGAGCCGCAGGCGTTCACCTACAACTTCGGCCAGGGGCCGGTCGACCTGTTCGGCATCCGCACCACCGGCGCCGAGATCGCGATCATCGTCGTCGCGCTGGTGCTCGTCGGCGTCGTGTCGCTGCTGTGGCGGATGACGCTGCTCGGCCGGCGGTTGCACGCGGTCGCCGAGGACCTCGACGGCGCGACCTCGGTCGGCATCTCGGCGGCCCGCGCCTCGCAGCTGGTCATGGCCGGCTCCGCGCTCGTCGCCGCCGTCACCGGCTTCGTCGCCGCGCCGTCGCTGCAGGTGGGCCCGTCGCTGGGGCTGACCCTGCTGTTCAACGGGTTCGTCGCCGCCGCGATCGGCGGGATCGGCAGCCTGCACGGCAGCCTGGTCGGCGGCCTGGTGCTCGGCTTCCTGCTGCAGTACGCGAACGCCAACTTCGGCACCCTCGCCCTGAACTCGGTCCTGTTCGGCACGCTCCTGGTCGTCTACCTGGTGCGCCCGCAGGGCCTGTTCGGCGATCGCGCGCTGCGGAGCGTGTGATGACGACGGCGAGGCGCGCGACCGCGCGGCTGTTACCCGCCGGCCGGGCCGCCGCCGGCCGGGCCGCGGTCGGGAAGGCCTGGACGGCGGCGGTGCCCGCCGGCAGCGCCCAGGCCCGGGTGCTCGGCACCGGGTGGTCCGTCGTCGCCCGGCCCTACGTCCACGTCGTCCTGCTGGCCGGCCTCGCCGTCCTGCTGGCAGGATCCTTCGGCTACGGCAGCTATCGCGGCGTCATCGTGCTCACCCTGGTGATGTACGCGACGGCCGCCCTCGGGCTCGACATCCCGGTCGGGTACTCCGGCGTGCTGTCGATCGGGCATGGTGCCTCGTTCGCCGTCGGCATGTACGCGGCGGCGGTCACGTCCGGAAGCCATGCCCTGCCGGTCTGGCTCGCGCTGCCGATCGCCTTCGGGGTCGGCGCCGCGATCGGGCTGCTCATGGCGATCCCCGCCGGCCGGCTCGGCGGCCTGGGGCTCGCCGTCGTCTCCCTCGGCTTCACCATCGTGCTCGCCGACGTCGTCCGCGGCTGGGACTCGCTGTCCGGCGGGAACAACGGCATCCCCAACATCGTGGCCCGCTGGGGCTTCGAGAAGGCCGACGGGCTGCTCGACGACGCCGAGCTGCTCTACGTCGCCGTCATCGCCTTCGTGCTGGCATATCTCGCCCACTGGTACTTCCGGTCGGCCACCGCCGGTCGGTCGGCCGTGGCCGCCAAGTGCGACCCGATCGGCGCCGGCGCGCTCGGCATCTCCGTCTACCGGACGCGGCTGCTGACGTTCACCCTGGGCTCCGGCATCGGCGCGGTCGCCGGCGGGATCAACGGCTACGTCGTCAGCTACGTGAGCCCGGCGAGCATCACCGTCGACCTGTCCTTCCTGTTCCTGGTCATGGTGGTGCTCGGCGGCGCCGGCAGCCGGATCGGCGCGGTGCTCGGCGCGGTGGTCATCGGTGGCCTGCCGATCTGGCTGGCCAAGTACCCCACCCTCAATGTCGTCCTCTACGCGGCGCTGCTGCTCGGCGTCGTCCTTTTCCGCCCGGCCGGCGTCGTCGCCCGGCGCGCCGTCGCCGTCCGGCTCCCCCGGCCCCCCGCCGAGCCGACGCGGCCGGCGCAGACGGAGGCCGCGGACGCGGCGGCCCCCGACCAGGCCCCGGTCCAGACCCCGGATGGGGGCACAGGCGAGGGTGCTGGCGAACAGCCGGTGCTGCGCTGCGAAGAGGTCACCAAGCGGTTCGGTGGACTGGTCGCGCTCGACGCGGTGACGCTGTCGGCGAAGGCCGGCGAGGTGATCGCGATCGTCGGGCCGAACGGGTCGGGCAAGACCACCCTGCTCAACGTGCTCTCGGGCATCTACCCGCTCGACGGCGGCGCCCTGGCGGTGGCGGGCGCGCGCGTCGACCGCCGCGGCCGCCGCGCGCTCGCCGCGCACGCGGTCGCCCGCACCTTCCAGACGCCGAAGGTGTTCGGCGACCTGTCCGTCGCCGAGCACCTGCATCTGGCCGCCCGCCGGCCGGTGCGGCACCGCGACGCCGCCGAGCGCGCCGCGTTCGAGCGGATCGCGTTCGCGCTGCTGGACGCCACCGATCTCCCGCTGGACCGCGTCAGCGGCGCCGCCGACCTCAGCCACGGGCAGCTGCGCTTCCTGGAGATCGCCATCGCCGTCAGCCGCGCGCCCCGGCTGCTGCTGCTCGACGAGCCGGCGACCGGCCTCGGCCCGAGCGAGATCGCGCTGCTGACCGACACGGTCCGGGCCGTCGCGGCGCTCGGCTGCGCGGTCCTGCTCGTCGAGCACCACCTGGAGCTGGTGCACGCCGTCGCCGGCCGCGTCGTCGTCCTGCACCTCGGCGAGTTGCTCTGGTCCGGTCCACCCGACCGGCTCGGCGACTCGGACGAGGTCCGCGACGCCTACCTGGGGGTGGGCGTATGAGCACCGCCGAGCGCCCAGACCGCCCAGACAGCGCCGGCGCCGTGGCCGAGGTCGCGCCGCCGCTGCGGGTGGCGAACCTGCGGGTCGACTACCGCGGTGTCGTCGCCGTCGACGGAGTCAGCCTGGACGTCGCCGAGGGGCGCTGCGTCGCGGTCATCGGGGCCAACGGAGCCGGCAAGACGTCGCTGCTGCGCGCCGTCGGCGGCTTCATCCCCGCGGGCTCCGGCTCGCGGATCCAGCTCGCCGGAGCCGACGTCGCCAGGCTGCCCGCGCATCGCAGGGTGCGCGCCGGCCTCGGCAGCGTGCTGGAGAACAGGCACCTGTTCGGGCACATGACCGTGCGCGACAACCTCGGCCTCGGCGCCGCCGCCGCGCCGGGCCGAAGCGGCGCCGGCCTGCGCCGGGCCCTCGAGCTGCTGCCGGAGCTCGAGGGCCTGCTGGACCGCAGGGCGGCGACCCTGTCCGGCGGCCAGCAGCAGTTCGTCGCCATCGGCCGGGCGCTGGCGGCCGAGCCGCGGGTGCTGCTGCTCGACGAGCCGACGAACGGGCTCGCGCCCCGGCTGGTCGAACGCGTCGTCGACATCGTCAGGGCGCTCGGCGCCACCGGGACGGCGCTGCTCCTCGTCGAGCAGCGCCTGGAGGTCGCCACCGCCATCACCACCGAGATCCATGTGCTCGCGCACGGCCGGGTCGTCCACGCGACCGGCGGCGACGTCTCCGACCTCGCCGAGATCGCCCACCGCGCCTACCTGGCCTGACCGCGCCCCGCGCGGGCCTGCCCACCCCCGGCGTCAGCGGAACACGAGGAAACCCGCGAAAGCGACGAGGAAGAAAAGGAAGAGGAACTGACATGCGATTAGGACAGCAACACCCAAGAAGGTCTCGCGTCGCCGTGCTGGCGGTGCCGCTGCTGCTCGCCGCGACGGCGCTGGCGGCCTGCGGCGGCGGCGATGACGACGACGGCACCGCCCCGGCGGCGTCGGCCGGCGGGACGCTGGCGCCGCAGACCGTCACCATCGGCCTGATCACGGCGCAGACGGGCCCGGCCGCGCCGGCGTACAAGCCGCTGGAGGACGCGGCGAAGGCGGCGATCGGCTACCTCAACGACGGCAAGGCGAAGGCGTCGGGCATCACCTACAAGCTGGAGATCCGCGACAGCGGCGCCGACCCGAACCGGGCCACCATCCTCGCCCGCGAGCTGATCAGCGGCGGCTCGAAGGTGATCATCGGCGACATCGCCTCGTCGCCCGGTTTCATCGCCGAGCAGACCACGTTCAACAAGGAGAAGGTCATCGGCTTCACCTCGACGCCCGCCGACGCGATCTGGAAGGACGCCGGCGCCGAGGGCTCCTACCCGTGGGCGTTCGGCATCAGCGGCAACGACACGATGTTCGTGACGCCCGAGTACCAGGCCGCCGCCGCGGGCAGCGCGAGCGGCAAGATCGCCCAGATCTACCTCGACCAGGGCTCGGTTCCCGGCTGGGCGAAGATCGCCAACGGCCTGGCCGAGAAGGATGGCAAGACCCTGACCACCAAGGCGTTCGCCGCGACCGCCACCGACGTCAAGGCCCAGCTGCGCGACCTGCAGGCCAGCGGCGCCGACACGCTGCTGGTCTGGGCCTACGGCGCCCCGCTGCAGCTGGTGCTGAGCAACCTCGACCAGGTCGGCTGGTACCCGAAGATCGTGACGCAGCCGGACGCGGCGCGCGCCAGCCTCCAGCAGGCCGTGCCGGCCAAGGTGATGGACAACGTCATCGCCGGCCCGATCACGGCGACGTTCGTGTCCAAGGACGGCGCGGCGCCCACCGGTGTCGTCGCCGACTACCTGGCGGCGATGACGAAGGTCACCGGCCGCGGGCCGGGCCAGTACGGCCAGAGCGACATCAGCGGGGCGTACACCTTCGACATGTTCCTCGCCTATGACGCCGCGGTCGCGAAGGCCGGCTCGACGGACTCGGCGAAGGTCCGCACGGCACTGGAGTCGGGAATGCAGGTCGAGGGCGTGATGGGCGTGCACACCTGGAGCCCGAGTGAGCGCAGTGGCCTCGAGTCGACCTCGTTCGCGGTCTTCGACCCGACCGAGTCCTGCGGCAAGGGCACCTGCGTCGCCGTCAAGTAACCCCGCCGCCGGCGCCGGATCCCCCTTGTCGCCTGCGCGGTTGCTTGCGCGCAGCGGGCCGGCGCCGGCGGTCCGCCCTCCCCCACTACCATCATCGAGCTGTGACCGATCGCATACGGACCGGCCGCATGGGCTCTGATCCCGCGCCGACACCCCCCGCCAGGACGCACCGGCACCGGCCCTCGCCGGCCGGCCGCCCGGCTGTCGTGCTGCCCAATCCTCCGGAGCGTCCCCGGGTGCCGACGGCCGTCGAGACCGCGTCGGACTACATCCGGGCGCTCATCTTCCGGGGGGTGCTGCGCGGCGGCGACCGGATCCCGATCGACCAGATCGCCAAGACGCTCGGCATCAGCCGTCAGCCCATCCGCGAGGCGCTGATCACTATGATCAACGACGACCTGGTGGTCGCCGAGCCGAAACGGGGGACGTTCGTCGCCACCTTCGGCCCGGAGGCGATCCTCGAACACTTCGACCTGTTCGGCGCCCTCGTCTCGCGTTCGATCGCCCGGCTGGTCGCCACCGCGGACGACGCCCTGATCGCCCAACTCCGCCAGATGCATGCGAAGGTCGACGCGCTCGCCGCGGCGGGCGACGTCGCGCGGGCGAACCAGGCGATGCTGGAGTTCCAGCGGTTCGTCTATCACCGCGCGGCGACGCCGCGGCTGTCGATGCTGGTGCGCTCGATGCAGCGGTTCGTTCCCGGTGAGGTCTACCTCGACACGGTCCCCACCGGCCTCGAGATCTCCCACCGCTTCCGCGTCACGCTCCTCGACGCGATCGAGCGCCGCGACCCCGAGGCCGGCGCCCGCGCCATCACCGACCAGATGGCGTCCGCCGGCCGCCGCTTCTGCGAGGAGCTGCGCAGCCGTGGCGTCTTCGCGCCATCGCCGGCCGCGCCACCGGCGGACAGCGACGATGCCTAACGGTCAGCGGATCGCCCGACAGCCTCCTCGTAGGCGGCGACCGCGGTCGGCAGGGTCGGGAAGATCAGGTCGGTGCCGATTCGGCCGGCCACGCCGTGCGCGACGAGGGCGTCGAGCAGCTCCTGCTTGACGCGGGCGAGCGCGACGACGATGCCGCGGCCGGTGAGTTCGACGCGCAGGTCCTCCAGCGCGTCCAGCCCGGTGATGTCGACCTCGGTGTTCGCCTCCATGTTGAGGACGAACCATTCGACGGGGCCTTGCCGTGTCATCGCATCGACGGCGGCGAGCGCGCGGCGGCGGAAGTTCTGCGCGTTGGCGAAGAAGATCGGCGAGTCGTAGCGGTACACGACGAGGCCCGCGATGAGCTCGGCGTCCGGGTAGTCGTCGATGTCGTGCATGCCGTCCACCTCGGGTACCCGCGCGAGGATGGCGTCGTGCGGGCGGGCCACCCGCGCCAGCAGGTCGGCCAGTGAGAGGGCGACGGCGATCAGGATGCCGTAGAGGATGTTGAACGCGAGCACGCCGGCGAGCGCGGCGAGCGCGAGCAGCAGCTCGCTGCGCCGGAACCGGGCCAGGCGCCGGAAGCCGGCCACGTCCACCAGCTGGACCGCGGCGTAGATGACGATCGCGCCGAGCACGGCCGTCGGGAAGGTGGCCAGCGCCGGGCGCAGGAACAGCAGCACACCCACCACGGCGCCGACGGCGACCAGCGAGTGCAGCTGGCTGCGGCTGCCGGCCGCCGCGCCCAGGGCGGTGCGGCTGCCGCTGCTGCTCACCGGGAACCCGGACAGGAGCCCGGTACCGAGGTTGGCCGCGCCGAGTCCCAGCAGCTCGCCGTTCGCGTCGATCTCACCGTGGCCGGCGCGGCTGGCGAACGCCCGGGCGGTCAGCATGTTGTCGGTGTAGCCGACGAACAGCACCCCGAAGGCGGGGATCACCAGCCTGGCCAGGTCCGCCGCGGCCGGCGGCGTCGGGCGGGGCAGGCCGCCGGGAACGTCACCGACCACCGCGATTCCATGCGCGTCCAGGTCGAAGACCGCGACGGCGACGGTCGCCAGCACGACGGCCAGCAGCGGCGCAGGCCCGCCGGGCCAGCGCCATCGGAGCAGGAACAGGAACACCAGCGCGGTCACGGCGAGCACGACGGTGCCCATCTGCGCTGCTCCGACGTGGCGTGCGAACGAGGCAAGCTCGCCGTACATGTTCGCCCCGGTGACGGGAACGCCGGTCGTCTTGCCGAGCTGACCGACGATCATGATGACGGCGACGCCAGCCAGGTAGCCGACCAGGATCGGCTGGGAGAGCAGGTCGGCGACGAACCCGAGCCGCGCCACCCGGGCCGCGAGCGCCAGCAACCCGACGACGAGGGCGAGCTCGGCGGCGAGCGCCGCGTACCGCGCAGGGTCCCCCGCGGCCAGCGGGCCGACGGCGGCGGCCGTCATGAGCGCCGTCGTCGACTCCGGGCCGACGGACAGCTGCCGCGACGACCCGAACACCGCGTAGAGCGCCAGTGCCGGCAGCGCCGCCCAGAGCCCGGCCACCGGGGTCAGGCCCGCGACCCCCGCATAGGCCATCACCTGCGGCACCAGGTAGGCCGCCACCGTCACTCCGGCGAGCACGTCGCCACGCAGCCACCCGCGCCGGTATCCGCGCACCCACCCGACCATCGGCACCCACCCGAGTGCCCGAACCACCCACCCCACCCGGGCCACCGCGCTCCTCGTCACCGTGGCGACCATGCTCGCCGTCCGCATCGGCCTCCGCGGGCGCGATCGGCGAGCATTGTCGCGCCTGGCCGCCCCGTCGCGCCCGGCTCGTTCGCCGCGTCGGTACCCACAGGTCCCGTGCGCGCGGGACGTCCGCACCGCGATCCACCCAGCCCGATGGCGCACAGTCAACAGACAGTGCCGGTGCTCGACGGACGGGAGAAGCGGTGTCATGAGCAGCTGGGCGATAGACCATGCGGGTATGCGGGTGTTGTCCGACGAGGACTGCGCGACGTTGCTGGGCAGCCGGCAGGTCGGGCGGGTGGCGTTCCTGCTGGATGGCGAGGTGGAGATCTTCCCCGTGGCCTTCGTGCTCGACGGCTCGGCGGTCGCGTTCCGCTCCACGATCGGCACGAAGCTCGCCGCCACGCTCGACCACGCCACCGTCGCCTTCGAGGTCGACCGGTTCGAGCCGGCTTCGCGCGCGGGCTGGAGCGTCGTCGTCAAGGGCACCTGCGAGGAGGTTCACGACGAGGCGGCCCAGGCCCGGCTGGACTCGATCGGGTTCCGCACCTGGATCGAGCGGCCGGAGACCGAGAGCCAGTTCCGCTGGGTGCGCATCCGCCCGTACTCCATCACCGGCCGGGCATTGCCGCCCCACCCGGCCTGAAGGTGCCGCTGGAAACCACCCACCTCCCAGCCAGTGAGGCGGACAGGAAAACCCGTCCGACGCGCCGCGACTTCTGATACCTGCCTATTTTCCCGCGGGCGCGCCATGATATCGGCAACGTCCGTACTCGCCCGGCGAGGGGAGGCCACGGTGACCAGAGCCGAACCAACCATCACCGTTTCGTTCGATGCCAGGCTGCTGGACGACGGAGGTAGGTTCCCCGCCGAACTGGGCTACCGGCCCGTCGATCCGTTCGCCGTCGTCATCCGCTTTGACGTCGGCAGCGGGCCGCGGGTCGAATGGGTTTTCGCCCGTGAGTTGCTCGAGGACGGCCTGCGCCGACCCGCCGGCATCGCGGACGTGCGGATAGCCCCGATCACCCATGCCGGCGAGCCCGTCGTCGAACTGTGGCTGACGAGCCCCGGCGGCCACGCCCGGATCGGCCTGCCGCGCTGGGCGGTACGCACCTTCCTGCGTCGCGTCGCCACCTCGGTGCCGTCGGGCACCGAGTCGGGCCACATCGACTGGGACCTGGAGCTCTCCCTCCTTTCCGAGGGTGGTCTCACCGGCGACGGACCCAGCATGACCAGCTGAGCAGGCGCGTTCATCGGTAAGGGGAGGCGCGCGTTCCCCGGCGCGCGCTGCCGCGTCGGCCCAGGGCCGTTTCAGTGAACGAGGGCTTTGGTGGCGGCGGTGAGAGCGGCGAGGCCGGCCTTTGCGTCGGCGAAGAGCACGCCGGTCTTCGGGTCGGTGTAGAGCTCGTTGTCGATACCGGTGTAGCCGGGTCCTAGCGAGCGTTTGACGACGACGACGCTGCGGGCCTTGTCGACATCGAGGATCGGCATGCCGGAAACAGGGTTGCCCTGGCGGCGGGCGGCCGGGTTCGTCACGTCGTTCGCGCCCACGACCAGGGCGACGTCCGCACGGGCGAGTTCGGCGTTCGCCTCGGCCAGCTCCAGCATCAACCGGTACGGGACGCGCGCCTCGGCGAGCAGCACGTTCATGTGCCCCGGCAGCCGACCGGCGACCGGATGGATCGCGTAGTGGACGTCGACCCCGAGCGAGGCGAGCAGCTCGGCGAGCTCGACGACCTCGTGCTGCGCCCGCGCCGCGGCGAGGCCGTAGCCCGGCACGATGACGACCCGAGCGGCATAGGCGAGCTGCAGCGCGACGTCGTCGGCCGCCGCCGCTCGCACCCACGCGGAACTGTCCCCGCCGCCGGTCCGGGAGGCGCCGCGCGTCGCAGGAGTGCCGCCGCCGTCGCCTGTCCCGAGCCCGCCGAGGACGATCGCGATGACCGAGCGGTTCATCGCCTCGGCCGTCAGTACGGTGAGGATCGCGCCGGACGCCCCGACCAGCGCGCCCGCGATGATCAGAATGTTCGTGTCGAGCACGAAGCCCGCCATCGCGACGGCGATGCCGGTGCAGGCGCCCAGCAGCGAGATGACGACCGGCATGTCGGCGCCGCCGATCGGCAGGACCGTCAGCACGCCGAAGGCCAGCGCCGCCACCGCCGCCGCCGTCAGCGCCGACGCTCCGCCGCGGCCGGCGACGACCGCCACGGCGCCGCCGACGGCCACTGCCGCCATCGCCGCGGCGAGCACCCGGCTCCCCCGGAAGGTCACCGGAGCGCCCAGGGCCGGTCCCCGCAGCTTGCCGGCCGCGACCAGTGAGCCGGAGAACGTCACGGCGCCGATGACCACGTCCAGCCCGGTGGCAACCGTCGTTCGCGTGGAGGCGTCGGCAAGTTCGGCCGCGCCGCCTAGGCGGACGACATTGGCGAACGCGACCAGTACCGCCGCCCCGCCGCCGACCGCGTTGAACAGGCTCACCAGCTGCGGCATCGCCGTCATCGGCACCGACCGGGCCGCAAAGAGGCCAGCTCCCCCGCCGACGAGCAGCCCGGCGACCAGCACCGCGAGGCCGGTCACGGTGATCAGGTGGTCGCGGGCGAGCAGCCCCGCCGCCGTGGCCACCGCGAGGATCATGCCGGCGGCGGACAGCTGGTTGCCGCGACGCGCCCGCGCCGGCGAGTTCAGCAGGCGCAGTCCCAGCACGAAGCACACCGCCGCGGCGACGAACAGCAGGTGGACCGCCGCGTCTGAGCCGCTCATGACCGCTTGTCGCCGCTCATGACCGCCCGGGTGCCCTCACGGCCGGCCCGTTCGGGATCCGCGCGCCTCGCGCGGGCCCCGCTCTCCGTCGGCCGCGTCGCCGGCGTCCTTGCCGCCAGCGCCCTCTCCGCCAGCGCCCTTGCCGCCGAGGTCCCCGGCGCGAACCGTGGGACGGCGGCGGAACATCTCCAGCATCCGGTCGGTGACGACGTAACCACCGACGACGTTGGCCGCGGCGAACGCGGCGGCGACGAAGACCAGCACGTAGCCGAGCGGAGAGTCCGCCCCGGCGGCGACGATCATCACACCGATGATCACGATGCCGTGGATCGCGTTCGCACCCGACATCAGCGGGGTGTGCAGCGTCGACGGAACCTTGCCGACGACCTCGAACCCGACCAGCAGGCTCAGCACCAGCACCGTCAGCCCGTTGACCAGCTCAGCGCTCATGACGCACACCCCAACTCGGCGCCGTGGAATTCCCCGATGCCGCCGCCCGCGCCGTCGTGGCGCTCGCCGTCGTGGCGCTCGCCGTCGTGGCGCTCGCCGTCGTGGCGCTCGCCGTCGTGGCGCTCGCCGTCGGCGAGCAGTGCCGCGGTCGCGGGCTGGACGACGCTGCCGGCGTGGGTGATGACGACGCCGGCCTGGATCTCGTCCGTCAGGTCGACGGCAAGCGCGCCGTCGCTGACCAGGAGGCCGAGCAGCGCGGCGACGTTGCGGGCGTACGCCGTCGACGCGGCCGACGGGATGGTGGCCGGCAGGTTGCCGGCACCGATGACGGTGACGCCGCCCGCCGTCACGATGGTCTCGTCCGGCGCGGAGATCTCGACGTTGCCGCCGCGCGGACCCGCGGCCAGGTCGACGACCACCGAACCGGGGCGCATCGCATGGACGGCCTGTTCGGTGACCAGCAACGGCGGGCGACGTCCGGGTAGCTGAGCGGTCGTGATCACGACATCGTGTCGGGCGACCACCGCGGCGATGGCTTCCCGCTGCGCGGCCTGCTCGCCGGCGGTCAGCGCCCGCGCATGGCCGCCCCGCTCGGCGCCGCCCATCACCACGCCGCCCACGCCGCCCGGCCCGCCCAGCCCGTCGTCGCTGGCCGCGGCGAGGTCGAGGAAGGCGGCGCCCAGCGACTCGACCTCGCCGCGCGCCGCCGGGCGGATGTCATAGGCGCGCACGACCGCGCCGAGGCGGTGCGCGGTCCCGATCGCGGCAAGCCCCGCGACGCCGGCACCGAGCACCAGGACCTCGGCGGGGCAGGCGGTGCCGGCGGCCGTCATGAGCAGCGGGAAGTAGCGCGGGCTGGCATCCGCGGCGACCAGGACCGCCTTGTAGCCGGCGACGTTCGCCTGCGACATCAACGCGTCCATCGCCTGCGCGCGGCCGAGCGTGCGCGGCAGACCGTCGAGGCTGACCGCCGTCACGCCGCATTCGGCGAGCCTCGCCATCGTCCGCGGCCGCAGCAAGGGCGCGAGCAGGCCGACGAGGACCTGGCCGCGGCGCAGGGCCGCGAGCGTGTCCGGCCCTGGGAGCGCCACGCCCAGCACGACGTCGGCCCATTCCAGCAGCCACTGCCGCGTCCCCAGCACCGCGCCCGCGTCCGCGTACGCCCCGTCGGAGAACCAGGCGTCCCGGCCGGCACCGTTCTCGACGAGCACCCCGACCCCGAGTGCCTTCAGCCGCCCGACCACGTCGGGCACCATCGCGACCCGCCGCTCCCCCGGCTCGGTCTCCTTCAACACCCCCACGATCGGCGCCCGAACTCGCCCCCGGTGCCGGCGCCCAGCCTCGCCGGCCCGCGCGGTGCCGCCTTGCTCACGCGGGGCTCGGGGCGCGGTCGCCTCGGATAATCGCGGGTTCGCGTCTGCCTCCGAGGCCGAAGGCCGCGTGGCCTGGCGCTCGTCGCGCGGCCTGGGGCCGGGCACGGCCCTCATCGCGACCAGCTCCTCTCGGATGACCGGTGACTGGCGGTACGGCTGGCACCGGACCGTGGGAACCGGCGTCCGCCCGAAAGGCATCGTCCCGCACCGCGGCCGCCGGCGAAACAGCCTGGGGCCGACCACGCCTCGCCAATCTCGGCCCTGTTCAGGCCCGTTCGGTCAGGCGCATCTCGAAGGGGCCGGCTCAGGCCGCGGTCGGATCGGTGCGAGGCCCGCACCCGCGACAGGCAGGCGGGAGCACCGGACCCGCCGGTTGGCACGCGGCAGTGGACCGATCGGCGTGGCGAGAGGAGCGGTTCGGCCCCCCGCGACGAGAGACGGGCGGGGAACACTGGAAATGGCACCACGATCTGGACGATCCGCCGCCTGGGCGGCGGACGCGCACGGTGCCTGGTACGTGGGGACGTGGGGACGATGCGCCGACCCATGAGGATCCTGCTGGTGGCCGTGCTTGCTCTGGTTCCTGGGCTTGTCGCCTGCGGGAGCGAGGCGGCCGGGCCGCCCACGTCCGCGGCGCCGAGCGCCACGCAGACCGTGCCCGTCACCCCGACGAGCCCGACGAGCCCGACGAGCCCGACGACGGTCACGCCGACCAGCCCGACGACGGTTCCGACGCGGCCGTCTTCTCCGAGCACACCCCCGACGACGGCGCCGGCGACACCGCCGAGCCAGGTGCTGCGCGTCTCCGCCTGGTCGAGTGAGCCGCTGAGCGTCCAGCATCCGACGGTGCCGGTCGCCCGGCTGGTCGAGGTGCGTTCCGCCCACCACACGGAGGGCGCGATGGCCTACGACCGGCTGGTCTTCGAGTTCACCGGCTCGGTGCCGGGCTACAGCGTCCGGTACGTCACCGAGGTCGTCTCCCCTGGCCAGGGCGCGGTCGTCCCCCTGCGTGGTCAGGCCTTCGTCGAGGTGGTGTTCTACCCGGCGGCCGCGCACAACGACAACGGAGTGTCCACGCTGCGCACCAGCGGCAGTGGCGGCGGGCTGCCGGCCCTCGTCCAGTACCGGATGTCCGGGGACTACGAGGGCTACGTGCACTACGGCCTCGGCGTCGACGACCGGGTGGCCATCCGCGTGATGGAGCTCGCGAACCCGTACCGGGTCGCCGTGGACATCGCTTCCTAACCACCGCGAGCGGGGCCCGCTATACCCACAGGGGTATCTTGGAAGCAAGGTCCGGGGGCCGGGCCAGTGGCCCGGCCCCCGGCGCATGCCCGGTGCGGCAAGAAGCGGAGGTCGTTGGAATGCAGGCCGACGAGGCGGCGGTGGCCGACGTGATCAAGCGGCTGCGACGAGCCGAGGGGCAGATCAGGGGCATCATCGGCATGATCGAGGACAGGCGGGACTGCGCAGAAGTGATCACCCAGCTCGCCGCCGTGTCCCGCGCCCTCGACCGCACCGGCTTCAAGATCATATCCACGAACCTGCGGCAGTGCCTGGCTGCCCGCGAGAACGGCGAGCAGGCCGAAATCACCGAGGACGAGCTGGAGAAGCTCTTCCTCTCGCTCGCCTGACGAACCCGCGCTTCCCGCCTGACGAACCCGCCGCCGGGTGCGGCCGACATCTGCGCCCACCCCACCCGGCGCGCCAGGTCAGTGCGCGAACGTCACCCGGGGCAGGACGCGACGCAGCCAGACCGGGCTGTACCAGGCCGCGCGGCCGAAGACCCGCAGCAGCACCGGCAGCAGAACGAGGCGCACCAGCGCCGCGTCGAGCAGCACCGCGACACCGAGGGTGAAGCCCATCTCCTTGGGCGGCAGCGGCCCGGACAGCGCGAACGTGAAGAACACCGCCACCATCATCGCCGCGGCCGCGAAGATCACCCGGCCGGAGTGCGCCAACCCACCGACCATGGCCTCCCGCGGGTCGCCTGAGCGCTCCCAGTGCTCCTTGGCCGACGCCAGCAGGAAGACGGTGTAGTCCATCGAGATCGCAAAGATCATCGCGAAGAAGAAGATCGGACCCCAGGCGTCCATGAAGCCCTGCGAGGTGAAGCCGAGCAGCGAGGCGCCGTGCCCGTCGGCGAACACCAGCCGGGCCACCCCGAAGGCAGCGCCCGTCGCCAGCAGGTTCGTGGCCACGCCGAGCGCGGCGGCCAGCGGCGCGGCCAGCACCACCAACAGCAGCAGGAAGCCCATCGCCAGCACCACGCCCAGCACCAGGCCGGTGCGGCCGGACAGCGCCGTGTGCAGGTCGATGTTCTCCGCCGCGGCTCCCCCGACCAGCGCCGCCGGCGGCAGCGCGGCCCGCAGGCGGTCCAGGGTGCCCGCGAGCGCCGGGTCGGACGGGCCGACCCGCGGGGTCGCCTCGATGAGCACGTCCCCGCCGTCCGCCGAGGTGAGCGCGGGCCCGGCCGCCGCGATGCCCGGGTCGTGCGCGAGCACGACCGCGACCTGGTCGGCCTCCCCCGCGGGCGCCAGGACCTGGAGCGCGCCTGGGGCGCCCGGCCCGAACGCGGCCTGGACCTGCTCGTAGCCGACCCGGGAGGAGTCACCGGCCGGCACCACGGTGATCGACGGCATGCCGGTGCGCAGGCCGAGCACCGGCACCGCGAGCGCCACCAGCACGACGGCGGCGAGCAGGCCGTAGCGGGCCGGCCGGCTCCACAGCCGCTCGCCCCAGGCCGTGAAGCGGGCCGAGCGGTGCTCGCCACCATGCACCCAGCGCAGCGCCAGCGCGTCCACCCGGTCGCCGAGCCAGGCCAGCACCGCGGGGAGCAGGGTCAGCGTCGCGGCGAGGACGAAGACGACTGACAGCATGATTCCCGCGGCCACCGACCGGAAGGCGGGCGAGGGCACCAGCATCACCGCCGACAGGCTCGCGAGCACGGTGAGCCCGGAGAAGGCGACGGCCTTGCCGGCCGTGTCCATCGTCTCCGCGACCGCGGCCACGGGGTCGGCGCCGCGGCCGAAGCGCGCGGCGCGGAACCGGACGACCATGAACAGCGCGTAGTCGATGCCCAGGGCGAGCGCGAACATCATCGCGAAGTTCATCGCCCAGATCGACATGTCGAACACCGAGCCGAGCACGGTGAGGCTGCCGGCGGCGGCGACCAGACCGGCCAGAGTGAGCAGCAGCGGCAGACCGGCGGCGACCAGCGAGCCGAACGCGACCACCAGGATCACCATGGTCACCGGCCAGCTGAAGATCTCGGAGTGCACCATCGCGGCCAGGTTCGCCTGGTTGAAGTCCGACCACATCCCGGACGCGCCGGTCAGCGAGACCGTCACCCCCGGCCCGTCGAGGCCGCGCAGCCTGTCCTTCAGGTCGTCCGCCGCCCGGACCATGTCGCTCGTCCCAGCCGCCGCGCCGCCGAGCAGGACGGCGGTGTGCCCGTCCGGCGCGACGCGCGCCGGCATGACCTGGGAGACCCGCTCATCGGCCTCGAGCAGGTCGGTGGCGGCGGCGAGCGCCCGCTGCCCATCCGGCCCGGCGACCGGTCCAGTGGTGTGCACGACGACCATGAGCGCCGCGCTGTTCGCCCCGGCGAACTCGGCGCCGGCGGCCTCGCGGACCGCCACCGACTCCGATCCGTTCGCCTGCCAGCCCGCGCCGGACAGGGTCTTCTCGACCCTCGGCGCGAACACCCCGAGCGCGACGACCACGACCAGCCAGGCGATGACCGTGACCCGCCGGTGCCGCGCCGCCCACGTGCCGAGCCGGCCCAGCGGCCCAGGACCGGCGGGCCGGGCGGGTCCGCCATCCGGCCCTCGCGCGCCGACATCGGCCTCGGCAGGCGGCCGGTCACCACCGGCAAGGCCCGGGCCCTGCCCCATCAGTCGCACCTGCGCCATCACTGACCTCCCAGTTCCGATTCCATCGCGCGAGGCTGGATACCCCACCGGGTACGGTACCCAATACCCCCGGGGGTACCAGACCGGTGACCGGAACCGGACAGCGGCGCACAGGCCGCCGACGAGAACCCCGGTCGAGTCCGGGTCCCGCCATGGGCGTCTCTCGGCGCGGGGCACCCGCCCGCGACCTCAGCAGGACGTCGATGGTCCGCCGCCCGTCGCGGGCGTCGAGCCCGTCCGGGCGGCCGTGACCTGGGCGTTTCCGGCTGGTAACCGGGGAGGTCGGCTCGGCTCCTACGGTGGGCGGGCGGCTGGCCGAGGGCCGACGACGGCTCGGCCGGTCGTCGCCCACCGGGCGGACCAGGCGGACAGCGAGGCGTTGACGGTGTGGGAGGCGAGCACGCGATGGATTACCCCGAGTACCTGCGGTCGGTGCCGAAGGTCGAGCTGCACTGCCACTTCGAGGGCACGGTGCGGGCGGCGACGTTCGCCGACCTGGCCCGCAGGCACGACGTCGCGCTGCCTACGGACGAGGTGGCCCGGCTCTACGACTACGACACCATCTACGAGTTCCTGAAGATCTTCGGGATGGTGTCCTCGACGCTGATCGACCGCGCGGACTTCGCCCGCTGCGCCTACGAGTCGCTCGAGGACGGCGTGAAGCTAGGCAACCTGCGCTACCGGGAGATGTTCTTCAACCCGACGCTGCACACCCGGCGCGGTGTTCCGATGGCGACCGTCATCGGCGGCCTGGTCGACGGCATCCGGGCGGCCGAGACCGATCTCGGGGTGCRCTGCCGGCTCATCGCCGACGTCTACCGGCAGGACCCGCCCGAGATGGCCAGGCAGATGGTCGAGGAGGTGCTGGCGAACCGGGTGGACGAGCTGATCGGGCTCGGGATGGACGGCGCCGAGGCCCCCGACCCGCCGGAGAAGTTCGCCCTGGCCTACCAGGCCGCGAAGGCCGGCGGCCTGCGGCTGACGAGCCACGCCAGCGAGGACGCCCCGCCCGTCAACATCACCACCTGCCTGGACGTGCTCGGCTGCGAGCGGATCGACCACGGCTACCACATCATGTCCGACGACACGGTCGTGCGCCGCTGCCGGGACGAGGGCATCTACTTCACCTGCTGCCCGACGTCGACCGCCGTCGTCTACGGATGGCCGGACCTGACCGCCCATCCGATCAAGGACATGGTGGCGGCCGGCCTGAACGTGATGCTCAACTCCGACGACCCGACGATGTTCCACACCGACATCGGCCGCGAGTACGTCGAGCTGTGCACCGCGCTCGGCTATGGGCAGGAAACCGTGCGCACGCTCGTCCTCAACGGCGTCGACGCCACCTGGCTCGACGACACCGACAAGACCGCGCTGCGCGCCGCCTTCACCGCCGAGCTCGACGTGCTCGACGCCCGCCTGGCCGCCGGCACCGACTGACCGGGCGCATCGCGACACCCACGGCCTACGGTTCATCCACGGCCCACGGTTCAGGGCCTACGGTTCACGCGGCCGTGCCCCGTCCCGCGCGAACGCGGGACGGGGCAGGCCCGACACCGCCGGCAGGCGATGTCGGCGTCTCTACCTGGGGAGCCAACCGGCGGTGCCGCCGCCCAGGCCGACCTTCTTGTTGTCGAACATGTTCAGATGATAGTTGAAGTAGACGGGGCTTTGTATGTCGACGGTCCCGTCACCGCGCTGGGTCCACGTCCAGTCGAATTCCGCCCCGGAGCCGCAGGTGTACTGCAGGACCCAATAGAATGGCTCCTCCCAGGCATTGGGCTGAAGACACAGACTTCCGTGCAGGAGGTGGTAGGTGCCGGGTTTGGAACCGGGTGCCAGGTAGAACTTCTGCGCCGCGCTGTTGTTGCAGGCGTACACCTGGTAGTGGACGTTGATATCGGAGCTGTTTCCCGGGTCGTCGAGGCAGCCGTAGCCAGTCCGCTGGAGGCTGAAGGTGACGGGGCCGCCGCCCCCACCGCCGCCCGGGTCGGTGGGGATGATGGCGTTCGCCGGGCCGGCGGCAGCGATCCCGGCGAACGCCAGGCACAACGTCGCCGATGCCAGGAACCCCAGCCACGTGAGCCGCCGGCGCCGGCCACGGCCGGTCCGCTGGGCGGCGGGAGTTGACGAGGATTTCACGAAAGACAACCGTCCCACCGTTGACTCGCGGGCCGGCGCCTAGACGATGGTCCAGGCGTAGAAGGCGTACGCCGCGCCGACCTTCCCGTTGTCATACATCTCGAGACCGAAGCCGTAGTAGAAGGGACTCGTTATGTACACGGTCCCGTCGCCTGGCCGGTTCCAGCCCCAGTCGAATTCCGCCCCGGAACCGCAGGACCGTTGCGTGACGAGCAGGAGGGGATCGTTGCCATCGGGCACCAGGCACAGGTTTCCGTGCACGAGGTGAACGAGGCCAGGTGYGGAGCCGGCCTCCAGGTGGAACTTCTGGGCGGCGGTCTGGTTACACGAGTACACCTGGTAGTGGATCGTGGTGCTGGAGCTGTTCTGCGGGTCGTCGAGGCAGCCGGAGTTGCCGACCCGCTTGAGGCCGAAGGTGGAAATGCCGCCACCGCCGCCGCCCGGGTCGGTTATCAGACCCGGGTCGGCGGTAAACGCGTTCGCCTGGCCGGCGGACGCTACCCCGGCCAACGCCAGGCACAGCGTCGCCGACGCCAGAAATGCCAGCCATGCGAGCCGGCGGCGCCGGCCGCGGCCCGGCGCCGGGCCGCGGCCGGCGGGAACTGACCAGGATTTCATGAGGACAACCATCCCATCATGGACCCGCGGGACGGCCGAATGCCATCCCGACGTCGCAGGCTGCCTCCAGAACCGTTCACCTTTCGTTCCTCCGGAAACAGTCGCTTCTCTCGACAGCCGCGGCGCCCTCCGCCCGCGCCTCTCGAACACCGAACATTTCCAGTCGATGACGCGACGGCCTCGAAAAGGCCCGCCGGATGAATCGGTCTCCTGCGTCGCATCAGGCTAACGCGGCCGACCTGGGCACCAATACACCTGCCCGCCGGAAAGGGCGTCGGATAACGGACATCCTTCTTACCAGTTCTTTTCTTCTTGCCAATTCCTTGTAGGCGGCGTCCGCGTCGCCGGCGTCCGCCCGAGGTCGGCCGTGGCGGCTCGGAGGCGGGACTCCGGCGCGGGCACCCGCTCGCGGGATCGCCATCCAGGCCGGTGGCTGGAGCGGTGACGCATCGGTGGCGCATCGGTGGCGCATCGGTGGCGCCGTGGATCACGACGGTCAACTATGGGCCGACCACGTATCCCACCGGGCCGGCCGCTCGGCGGATCGAGAGGAAACGATGACGGTCCCATTACCGCTCGCCGCCCGAACCGACGCCCACGTCGGCTACGAAGCGGCCCCGCCGGAGAAGGCCCGCCCCGGTCGTCCCAGGAGGTTGCGGGACGCGGCGGCGGTGTTCGCGGTCGCCACGGTGGTCGCCGGCGGGGCGGCCGCCTGCTCGGGGTCGGCCATCCCGGGCGATGGGCACTCCCCCGCCCCGGCAGGGAGCGAGGGCACGGCCGCCCAGCGGCGGCCAGCCGTCCCGGCGGCCGCGCTCTCCGGACCGGCCACCGGGGGCGCCATCTCGGAACCGGTGGGCGCCGGGCCCGACCTGGCCGCGCACGGCTACGCCGAGCAGGAGTACTTCGCCGCCGGCACGGCGACCGCCTACACGGCCGTGGGCGCGCTGGGCGCCGATGGAGCCTGGCGGGTCAACCCGTCGACGACCGCCCCCTACAAGACCCGCCTGATCGTCCGGCGGCCGGCGAACCTCGACGAGTTCACCGGGACCGTCGTCGTCGAGTGGCTCAACGAGACCGCCGGAGTCGACACCTCGGCCGAATGGACGTCCTTCGGCGAGGAGGTGATGCGGTCCGGCTCGATCTACGTCGGCCTGTCCGTCCAGGCGCTCGGTGTCGTCGGCGGCAAGAGCCTGCTCCCGATCCCGGGCGCGCCGCCCGCGATCGGCATCCGGGGCACCGACCCCGAACGTTACGGATCGCTGGCGCACCCGGGTGACAGGTACGCCTTCGACATCCTGTCCCAGGTGGGCGCGGCGCTGCGCGCCCCGGGTGACGTGCCTGCCCTCGGTGGCGCGCACGCCGCCCGGCTGCTCGCCGCCGGCGAGTCACAGTCGGCGTTCTTCATGACGACCTATGTCAACGCCGTGCACCCGGTGGCCAACGTCTACGACGGGTTCTTCATCCACAGCCGCGCCGGCTCGGCGGCGAGCCTGGACGGCATGAGCGGTGTCGGCGGCTCCGGGCCGCCCGTCGCGCGGATTCGTTCCGACCTCAACGCGAAGGTCTTCATCTTCGAGACGGAGACCGACGTCGGCCCGACGCTCGGCTACGCCGTCGCCCGCCAGGACGACACCGACCAGCTGCGTACCTGGGAGGTCGCCGGGACCGCGCACGCCGACGCGAGCCTCACCGGCTCCCCCGACGCGTCCGGCCTCGGCTGCCCCGGGCGCATCAACACCGGGCCGCAGCACTACGTCGCCAGCGCCGCCTTCGCCGCCCTGGTCCGCTGGGTCACCGACGGCACCCAGCCGCCGCGCGCCGACCCGCTGGTCCTGAACGGCACCGGCACGGGCGCGACCCTCGCCCGAGACGCCCGCGGCATCGCCCGGGGCGGCGTGCGCACGCCGCCGGTGGACGTCCCGGTCGCGGTCCTGTCGGGTGACCCGTCCCCCGACTCCAGCAGCGTCCTGTGCAGCCTCTTCGGCTCGACGACCCCGTTCGACGCGGCGACCCTCGCGTCGCTGTACCCAACCCGGGACTCCTACCTGTCCGCCTTCGACAAGTCCCTCGACGGCGCGATCGCCGCCCGCTTCCTCCTGGAAGCCGACCGCGCCGCGCTCGCCGCCGAAGCCCGCGCCGTTCCCCTCACGGCCTGAACGCGGTCCTCTCGTCGATCGGTCCGTGCCGGGCACGTCGCGCCGACGTGCCCGGCACGACGGATGCCGCCCAAGAACCGAGAGCCCGGGCCGGCCCGGGTTGCGAAAATGAACAAGGTGAGAGAAGTCCGCCCTGCGCCGCAGCAGCGGCGTTTAGGTGATGCACGGTGCGGGGATCACGCCCTTTCGGCGCGTCCACTTCTCCATGCCATTCTCGTGGCGGCTTCTCTCACCTGCTCTCGTTATACCCGCCCCTGCGCGGCTGCACAACCCCCCAGGAAGCCTGCGGCGCCCGGCCCCGGCCGACCGACGCGCTCGCGACCGGGGCTCTCGCGACCGGCGCCCACTAGCTCCACGACCAGCGGTTTCTCCCCTTCGCCGGAACCGTCCGGCCTGCGAGCAAAATCCGAATGGACCGTTTCACCGTCTTGCGGCGCCCGTTTCCTCATTGCGATCCGGCCCGACCCGACAGGCGGGCGGATCGTCAGCCGAAAACGCGACACGGCGGGATGACGACACCGAAGAACCAAGGAGGAGCCACCAACGCATTCCCGACACGACCGAGCGCGGCGATCGTATGTCCACGATCGATCCGATCGATCCGGCGGCGGATCCAAGATCACAGATGTCGGACAGGGCTGGGACGGGAGCCGCCTGGCGCGTCAGCCCGCGGTGACACCGCCGTCGGTGGAGAGGATCGCGCCGTGGATGTTGCGACCGTCGTCGCTGGCGACGAAGGCGAACAGCTTGGCGATGTCGTCGGGCTTGGCCATCGGGCGCGGGACCATGTAGCGGCCGACGAGGTCGTAGTCGACGTCGTCGGGGAACGTCGTGCCGGCGACCAGCGCCGTCTCGGTGCCGCCGGGCGCGATCGCGTTGATGCGGATCTTCTTCTTGAGGAACTCCATCGCCAGCGCGCGGGTGAGCTGGACGACCGCGCCCTTGGTCATGCAGTACAGGACGGTGTAGGCACCGCCCATCAGGCCCGAGTTCGAGGCGATGTTGACGATGTTGCCCTTGGTCGTCAGCAGGTGCGGGATGGCGGCCTGTGCGAAGAAGAAGTAGGCGTCGGTGTTGACCGCGAACAACAGCCGGTACTCGTCCTCGGTCACGTCCGTGACGTGGCCCGTGCGCAGGATCCCGGCGACGTTGCCGAGAACGTCGAGGCGGCCGAACTCCGCGACCGCGTCCGCGACGGCGGCGCGGCATTCGCCACTCTCCCGCACGTCGGTGACCCTGGTGACGATCCGGCCGCCCCCCTCCGGCTCCTCCTTGGCCAGCGCGTCCAGGCCCGCCGCGTCGATGTCGCAGGCGAACACCGACGCGCCCTCGGCGGCCAGCCGTAGTGCCACCGCGTGGCCGATCCCGGACGCGGCACCGGTGACGA
This sequence comes from Pseudofrankia sp. EUN1h, assembly GCF_001854645.1. Taxonomy (NCBI): domain Bacteria; kingdom Bacillati; phylum Actinomycetota; class Actinomycetes; order Frankiales; family Frankiaceae; genus Pseudofrankia; species Pseudofrankia sp. EUN1h. The sequence continues at coordinate 192,737 of NZ_MBLN01000003.1, forward strand.
GCGCGGCGCGGCCCTCGAACCGGCGCAGCTGGCTCCCCTGAGACATGCGGGCACCTCCCTGACGCGCGGCCTGGCCGCGCCCTGACTAGAACCGGTTCCAGTATTGAGCGAGCTGGCCTTTGTGTGCACGTTTCTCCCGATCCGGTGGACCGAACCAGGCGGGATCAGGCCTCAGGCCTCAGGCCTCGGGCCTCGGGTCTCAGGTCTCCAGCTTCTTGGGGTCGGGGACCGTGGCGGGGGTGCCCTGGTGATATTCGATGAGCTCCAGGAGGTAGCCGTCGAGGTCCTTGACGAAGGCGACGGTGACGGGCCACCGGTCGAGACGGGCCGGCGCGGCGACGACCTCGCAGCCGGCCGCGACGGTCTTCTCGAACAGCGCGGCGCAGTCGTCGGTGTTCACGTAGAGCTTCCAGATCGCGGTGCCCATGTCGACCGGGCCGGCCTGGGCGAGCTGCTGGGCGAGCTGCATCCGGCTCCCGCCGTGGGGTGACTGGATGACCGCCTCGCGCGCCGTCTCGATCTCGGTGCGACTGACGACGGGAATGCCGACGACGCCCTCCCAGAACGCCACCGAGCGCTCCAGATCCGACACGTTGATGCAGTACTGGCCAAGGATCGCTACCACCGACGTCCTCCTACGCTGGTTGGACCGGGCTGGGCTGGGCTGGCGACGATCACGCATGATCGTCGCGAACGTGTGGTGGCGGTTGTGATGTCGCCGGATCCGCAACCGCGACGACACGGCCGCGACGATCAACGTGTCGGGCGGGTGGGTGGAAGTGGCGCTGGTCGGGTGTTCACGACGCCGGCTTGCCCCCGGCGGGGCGGCCGGTCATCAGGTTGGCTTCGAGCAGGTAGGTCGGCTCGGTGCGCTCGACCTGGGAGTGGGCGCGGGCGAGGATCTTCGTGTTCTGCGCGTCGCTCGGCACGGTGATCCAGAAGGTCTCGGCGCGGATGCCCGCCAGGCACAGGTCGGCGACCTCGGACAGCGGCGCGAACGTGACCGGCAGGCCGGCCGCGTCCATGCGCGCCTGGAAAGCCCCCAGCGAGTCACGCCCCTCCTTCGGCGGGGCGCCTGGCCGGTCGTACCGGTCGGGCCGGTTCGCGCCGGGACGCCAGATCCCCGTGTTGAGCAGGCCGGGGGTGACGGTCGACGGGTAGAGCAACGAGGCACCGACCAGGGCGCCCGCCTCACGCAGCTGCCCCCACAGGCACTCGGTGATCGTCGTGACCGCGGCCTTCGTCGCCGCGTAGACCGCGCTGTTGATGAGCGGGGTGAAACCGCCGTTGCCCGACGTGGTGTTGACGATGTGCCCCTCGACGCCCTGGTCGATCATCGCTTGAGTGAAGGCGCGGATGCCGTTGACGACGCCCAGCACGTTGACGTCGAACGACCATCGCCAGTCGTTGACGTGGTGCTCCCAGATCCGCCCCTCCGAGCCGGAGCCGATGCCCGCGTTGTTGCACAGGACGTRCACGGCCCCGTAGGCGCCCAGAGCCGCGTCTCGCAAGGCCTCGACGGACTCAAGCGAGGTCACGTCCGTGACGACGCCGGTCACCTCGCTGCCGGCGGCGCGAAGTTCGGCGGTGGTCTTGTCGACCAGATCGGGCACGACGTCGGCTACGACAACCTTCATGCCCTCGGCGCAGAAGCGTTCGACGAGGGCACGGCCAATCCCCTGGCCGGCGCCCGTCACCACCGCGACCCTGCCGGCGAAGTCCTTCACAGCGCACCCCTCTGCCGTCGCGTCCGCCCGTGACGTCCTACCTGCGGGAGCACCACCCGTTACCCGAGGGAGCACCGCCCAACTCAGGTAGAACGCGTTCTACCCAACCGTCAGACCACCCGCAACGCAAGACCTGGCCGACAGCGGCCCCGCGCCTTGGCCGGCGCGGCGCCGCGCCGGCCAAGGCCAGGACAGACGCTCGTCACGCAAGCGCTTGTGACGTGAGCCACGTTTGGATAAGATATTCAGTATCAGATTGACGGCGCCCGATGACACTGGGTGATACCACCGGCTCCGTACCTCCAACGCGACCCGAAATCATCACGTATCGGACACGGTCGGTACGTTCTCGTCACAGCGGCCCGGATCTCGGCAGGTCGCCGTCTCAGTCGCCTCAGCCGCGCCAGCCCATTCCAGCCCACGTCTGCGCCCTGCCGGCACGACGTCAGCGCAAGAAAGGTGTTCGCCCATGCGGGCCTCACGATTAGTCACGGCCGTCGCGTTCACGGCCGCGCTCGCGACCAGCCTGGTCGCGTGCGGCGGTGGCGACGACGGCACCGCGCAACCGGGCGCGCCGACCGTCGCCGCCAACGACGTCACCCCGGGGCCGCCGACCGACTGGAGCGACGGTGGCTGGAAACCGCCGGTGTCCACCCTGAAGTGCGCGCAGACGGCCTCGAACCCGACCCGCGGCGTCACCGCCACCTCCATCAAGGTCGGCGGCCTCGGCTACCTGACCAGCCCGAACGGCAGCACGATGAGCGGCAGMGACATCGGCGCGAAGGTGCGGTTCCAACGGGCCAACGACTCCGGCGGCATCAACGGCCGGAAGGTCGACTTCGTCGGCATGCTCGACGACGGCAACGACCCGGGCCGCAACGGCTCGCAGGCCAAGGTCCTCGCCCAGCAGGAGCAGGTCTTCGCCGCAGTCCCCGTGATGGCCTCCCGCTCCAACTACCTCGACACGTTCTGCGCCGACACGGTGCCCTTCTTCGGCTGGGGCTTCAACACCGCCTTCTGCGGCACGTCGATCGGCTTCGGCATCACCGGCTGCCTGCTGCCCACGCTGAAGGACGTCTCGTCGAACACCTATGGCCTGATGCTCAAGGGCATGTTCAACGGCGACGTCAGCGGGAAGACGACCGCACTGATCGGCCAGGACGACGACTCGGCCCGCGCCGGCCTGGGCAGCCTGAACAAGCAGATCAAATCCGTCGGCATCGACGTCTCGTACTCGGAGAACCCGATCCCGGACTCCGGTCTCTCCGACACGACCGCGATCGTGTCGGCCGTGATGCAGTCCAACAAGGGCGCCCCGCCGGACGTCATCCTCCCGGTCACCGACTTCGCGACCACGGTGAAGCTCACCCAGGCGTTCGTCGCCGCCGGCTACAAGGGGAAGTTCCTCAACGCGGTCGGCTACGACCCGCGGCTGGCCGGTTTCGACGGCCTCGCCGGCTCCTACACGCTGCTGCAGTGGTCGCCCGGTGAGGACACCTCGTCAACCGCCGTCCAACAGCTCGTCGCCGACTTCAAGAAATACGCGCCCGACCAGGCCACCAGCCTGCCGGCCATGGCCGGCTACTGGGCCGCCGACATGTTCGTCACCGCGGCCACCAAGGTGGGCCCGAACCTGACGGTCGACGCGCTGCTGAAACTGCTCAACAACAACTACTCGAACTCCGTCGAGGGAGCGCTGCCGGAGGCCCGCTACCCGCTGAACCACTTCATCGGCGTGCCGTGCGCCTCGATCGTCCAGCTGACGGGCAAGACCTACGCCGTCCCGACCAAGCTCTCCTGCGGTTCACTCCTCAAGCAGTGACCTGACCCAATGCCAGGCCGGGCGGCACGGGCTCCCCAGTCCCGTGCCGCCCGGCCCAGCCGACCCTGCCCAGCCAAGCGAACCCAGGACAGGCAGATGGGAAGGGAAGGGACCCTGCGCAGGCTCCTACCCACCCCCTCGACGAGTTTGCGACCCGCGGACCCGACATGCGACGATCATGGCCATGGCACGACGGCCCTTGCCGGCCTTGGCGACCACCCTCAGTTTCATCGACCGCGTCAACCAGATGGACCTCGCGGGGCTCGCCGATCTGATGCACCCAGATCACTGCCTCGTGGTGCTCGACGAACCTCCGATCGTCGGCCGGGACGCCAATGTCGACGCCTGGCGGGGCTACTTCACCGCCTTTCCGCGGTACGTGATCTACCCGCGCTTCCTGACTGCCAAGACGGACCGTGTCGCCGTTCTCGGGAACACGACCGGATCGCACCTCAACCTCGCGGACGATGACGAGCTCAACCTCAACGTCATCTGGATCGCCGAAGCCGACCAGGGTCTCCTGACCCGCTGGCAGGTATGCGATGACACGCCTGTTCTGCGGCGAGAGCTGAGCATCCCCGGCACCGTATGAGTCCTCGACCGAGGTGGCCGGGCCCGCCGACGCACCCCCACGCTCACCCGTCGACACAACCAGTGGTCACACGCACACGCCTGAAATGGCCGTAGCAGGACAAGCGAAGACAGCCCCCAGGTCCCACGCCGCCACGCTTCGAAGCGCGCCTCGGGATTGATTCAGCGGATCGCCGTGTGGCTGTCGGGCGGCCGACGACGCAGTTGGGTGGCCCAGACAGTGGCCGGGGCCGAGGCCATGAGCGCAGCCATGGCTGTCATGGCACGTCGGCGTCGTCGGCGAGCGCGCCTGCGCACCTGTTCGGCGAAGTCCGCCTGCACGGATGGGGGAGGCATCTCGCTGAGCAGGGTGCCAAGTAGGCGTTGGAGATCCGAGGTCATGATCACCGCCGATCAGGGAGCGGGCGCGGTCTCGTCGAGGTTGCGGCGGTGAGGGTCTTGAGGGCGTTGACGGAGGTGGAGCGGAGGTACTCGGGCTCGCTGGTGATGGTCAGGTCTGGGAGGTGGTGGAAGATCTCGCGGAACATGGCGGTGATCTCGGCTCGGGCGAGGGGCGCTCCGAGGCAGTAGTGGGGGCCCGGTCCGCCGAGGCCGAGGTGGGGGTTGGGCGAGCGGGTGAGATCGAGCTGGTCGGGGTTGGTGAAGACGGCKGGGTCGTGGTTGGCGGCGGCGTAGTAGAGGACGACCTTGTCCCCGGTGGCGAGTGGGTGGCCGTTCAGGGTGGTGTCGCGGGTGACGGTGCGACGCATGAGGGCGACGGGGCTGGTGTAGCGGATGAGCTCTTCGACGGCGGTGGGGGCGAGCCGGTCGAAGTCGGCGGCCCAGGCGGCGCGGGCATCCGGGTGGGTGTGCAGGGCGTGGAGACCCAGGGCGATGGCGTTGCGGGTTGTCTCCTGGCCGGCGAAGGCAAGAAGGGTGAAGAACGCGGCGATGTCGTGGGTGGTCAGGCGTTCTCCGTCGACCTCGGCGTGGACCAGGGCGGTGAGCAGGTCGTCTGTGGGGTGGTGGTGGCGGTGTTCGGCGAGGTCGGTGGCGAGGGTGGCCAGGAAGGTGCCCGCGTCGAGGAAGGCACGGACGGGGTCCTGCTGGTCGGGGACCAGGTCGGGATCGCCGCCGGACACGATCACGTTGGAGGCGGCGAGCAGGGCGGCGCGGTGGCTTTCCGGGACGCCGAGCAGGTCGCAGATCACGGTCAGTGTGAACGGTGTGGCGAGGTCGGCGACGATGTCGATGTCCTGGCGGGTCGCGGCGGCGATGACGGTGTCGGCGGCGGCCCGGTCGATGTAATCGCGCAGGCCGCGCACGGCCCGTGGGGTGAAGGCGGCGGCGACGATGCGCCGCAGGCGGCTGTGGCGGGGGGCGTCCATGTTGATGATCGAGCCGAAGAACTCGTTGAAGTCCTGGCTCAGGTCGTTGATCCACAGGGCGCCGTGGCTGGAGCAGAAGTCGCCGGGGCGGCGGGAGACCTCGACGACGTCGGCGTGACGGGTCAGTGCCCAGTAGCCGTTGCCATGGGACAGGCCAGGGATCCGCGGCTCGTCGAAGCGCACAAGCTTCGGGTCATCGCGCAGCTTGGCCAGGTAGGCGAGCTTGTCCTGCGGGCTGGCGTCGCGGAAACGGCGGCTCGACGGCCACACCCAAGGCGACTGCGCCCCGGTGGTAAGCGCCGCCGAGAGGCCGGCCTCGACGAGGATCATGGCCTTACGCCTGGTAGGTGTAACGGATCGTCGGCGGCTGGCCGACGAACGAGACGATCGAGGTCAGCCGGGCCTCGGGGGTGAAACGGACGATCTCGAGGCCGCCGAGGACGGCCTGGCCAGCGCGGTCGCGTAGCGCCCACTCGTAGCGGGCGGCGTCGTGGTGGGCATCGACGCCGGAGGTGCGGACCGGCAGGTAGCCGGGGTAGGTGGCGGTCAGCTCGGAGATCAGCGCGGCGAGGGCCTGGACGCCGACGCAGCTCTTGACCGGGTTGGCGTAGGCGACATCCTCGGCGCAGGCCTCGGCGAGCAGGGCGACCCGGCGGTCGGTGTCACGGGCGGTCCAGGCCTCATGGACTCGGCCGGCGGCGGCGGCGACGGCTTGGGCCGTCTGCTGGGTGATGTCGGCACCGAGAGCGGGGGCCTCCTGGCGGGTGACGGTTCCACCACTCGCTGTTTTCCCGGTCACTGTTGTTCTCCCCACAGCCGCGCGGCTTCGGCGCGCCGCAGCTTCCCGGACGGTGTCTTCGGGACCGATCCCGGTGACAGCGCGTGGACAGCGGCCGGCCGGACGCCAACGGCGGCGAGCACGGCCGCGGTGACCTGCTCCCGAACGACGGCCTCGTCGTGGCCGGGCCGGAGCTCGAACACAACCGTGACGCTGTCGGTTCCCGAGCCGTGACGGCGGGTCGCGAAGGCGACGACGTTGCCCGGGCGGACACCTGGCACGGGTACGGCGGCCTGTTCGATTTCCTCGGGGTGGATGTTCCGCCCGCCACTGATGATCAGGTCCTTGGCACGTCCGCAGACGACCAGCTCGCCGCCGGCGAGGTAGCCCAGGTCCCCGGTCGCCAGCCAGCCGTCTCCGCCATGTCTGACCTGATGGCCCTCTTCGGCATCCTCGTCGTCGAGGTATCCGGCAACGGATGGACCCCAGACGTGGACCTCGCCGACGACCCGCTGCGGGCAGTCCGCGCTCGTGTCCGGGTCGACGATCCGGATCCGGGTGCCGGGGACGGGCCGTCCGAGGCGCACGAACCGGCGGGCCCGGCCGCCGTCGGCGACGGGAACCGCGTGTCCCTTGTTGGCGAGCGCGTCGGGGTCGATCTCATCCACGCGCAGACCCTGGTACGGGCCCGGCATGGCGACGGCAAGGGTCGCCTCGGCCAGGCCGTAGGCAGGCAGGAAAGCCTCCCGCCGGAAACCATGCCGCGCGGCGGCATCCAGGAAGCCCTCGATCGCCGCCGGCTCGATCGGTTCGCCGCCACAAAGCGCCACCTTGACCGACGACAGGTCCAGCGTCGGCCCAACGGTCAGCAGCCTGCCAGCCAAGGCGTAGGCCGACGCCGGGCCCATCAGCACCGTCGCCTGGTAGCGGGCCGCGTTACGCATCCACGACGACGGCGCCGCCAGATAGTCCGTCGGCGAACCGACCAGCACATCGCAGTGCCCGCAGGTCAGCTGGACCGCCAACGCACCGATCAGGCCCATGTCGTGGGAAAGCGGCAGCCAGGTCAGCAGCCTGCCGTGCACCTCGTCGTGGCGGATCCGTTCCCGGATCGCCGCGATGTTCGCCGCGAGGTTCCCATGACTGACCCTGACGATCTTCGGCGCGGAGGTCGTGCCGCTGGTGAACTGGAGGATCGCCGAGTCCTCGTCGGACAGGTCCGGTGTCTTCCACACACCGACTTCCTCCGCGGCCAGCACATCGGACAACATCTCGACTCGGGCACCGCCCTCGGCTACCACGCCGGCCAGCGCCTGATAGGGAGGGCCCAGGAGGACGAGCGGGTCACCCAGTGCCGCGATCCGGTCGCGGGTCTGCTCGAAATAGGTCGCCATGTCCGTCGACCGTGCCGGCGTCGGCAGGCACGTCACGCTCGCTCCGGCCATCCACGTCGCGACCAGCGCGGAGACCACCGCAGGCGACGGCAACGCCACGACCGCGACCCGGCCGCCCGGTCCGACGCCACGGGCGTTCTGCAGCCAGGCCGCTACCCGCTCCGCCTTCTCGAAGAATTCCGACCAGCCGACGTCGATGTCTGCATCCGGCCCGAGAAACACCACTCGGCCCGGCCCGTACCTTGCCTTGGCGATTCCGTCCAACAGACCAACCACAGGCTTACCTCACCCCTTCTGACAGGAGAGCCGCGACAGGACGGCGCGCCAGCGAGACGACCTGGAGGTCTAGCGGGTGAACTCGTCGGTGGCTGCCGGTTCCTCGCCGGGTCGGTAGGCGGCGAGGGTCAGACGGTCCCAGCGGCGGCCTTGGTAGTAGTCGTGGTCGCGTAGCCGAGCCTCGATGTGTAGCGCCCGGCCCGCCGCGCTGGCGAACTGGGTGAAGTTGAACTCCGGCAGTTCCAGGTAGAGCTTGCGAAGTGGCCAGACGTCGAACAGGTAGTTGATGAACAGCCGGACCGGCTCGGCGGCGAGGCCCGTGCCCAGATACTGGCCGGCCATCACGGCGCCGACGTAGGCGTGACCGAGGTTGAGGTCCGGGTTGTAGCAGATCACGTGCCCGGCCGGCTGGCTCGTCTCGATCGACTCGACCAGAAACTGCGCGAGCATGCCCTGCCAGAGTTCCTGCTCGAACTGCTGGTACGCCGGCACCGACCCGCGATAACGCCAGCGGAACCCGATATCCGGGCTGACCGACAGGCTGTAGAGAAACGGCGTCGCCTGCGGCAGTACCGGCGTCAACCGAAAGTACTTTCCTTCCAGGCGGACAGGCGACACATCATTGTCCGTCGCACCAAGATCCGCTACTGCCGCGGGCAGCGAACCGGTGACGGCCTTGGAACGATCGAGATAGTGATCGTAAAGCTCGCCGACCGTGGTGGACGAAAGCCACTCCCGCTCGCCCAGATCCACCCCGAGCTCGGCGATTCCCCCGGCCAGTTCCAGCAGTCCGAACGAGTCCAGTCCCAGGTCGGCATCCAGCCTCGATCCACCGGTCAACCTGGCCCGCGGCACCCCAGTCCGTCTACTGACCAGATCCTCGAAGTCGTCCTTGGTAAGCATCGGTCCTCCGATACGGAAACTGGGCCCGCGAGGGCCGGGGGCAGCACTGTCCCCGGCCCTCGACCTCAGGATCGTCGGGCGCGTCGACTACCAGTCGCGCCGGTCACRCACAGTTAAGGATGTTACTAGTGCAGGCCGCAGTAAATGGAGGCCACCGGGGAGACCGCGCCTCGGGTTATGGACCCAGAAGTCGCGATCACCGAAGTTTGGAAGTTCCAGGGACCGACGTCCAACCCGGAGCAGTCATAGTTCTGGAACTCGTACCAGGAAAGATGATTGAGGGCTCCCGCGTGGCCGGTGTAGCTGCCCGATGAGAAGTCCACCCAGTCGCCGTTCACCGCCTGCTTCTTAACGACGATCGTCGCGCTGAAGGAGATCTCACCCAGTGAGGCACAGACTACCCCAGCATACCCGTGGACGTGGAAGGTGCCCGCTGGTTCTTCGACAGGCTTGAATGACTTGAGATTGCAGGTATCCCTGAAAGCCACCTCGGTGGCCGGCGTGTTTGCCGGCGGCGGCCCCGATTCCGCCCAGGCTGGGCTGATCATGGYGGTGGAGCCGACGGCCAGCRCCACCGGCCCGGCGGCGCCGATCGTAATGYGTCGCAGCGTCTGTCCTCGCATGACACCTCAGTTCCTCAAGGATGTGATGGCCGTGAAGGATGTGACGGACGTGCTGGATCTAGGTGTACTTCAGGAATTGGTAGATGGCCGCGGTCGCTCTGTCGCCCGTGTTGCAGTACACGGTCGAGGGGTTGGGAATGCCAGTCCACGGCCCGTAGCGCAGGTAGGTGGTCGTGGTACTCCCCAACCTGCAGGTCACCCTGACCCGATGGTTCCCGGTGCCCGTCTTGCAGATCGATGTGCCGTACCCGGTCGAGCCGCTGGTACCGATCCGGGCAGTGCAGTTCTGTGGGATCGCCTGCGCGGGTGCGGCCAGGGTCAACGAGACGATGGCGAGCATGATGAATCCGAACATGACAACCGCGATCTTCTTAAATTCCCGCAATTTACCTCGTCTCCGTCGGGGGCGCCTTAATACCCAGGATGACGATGCAAAGATACAGGAAATGAACATCTCGGACTATTAGGGGAAACCCTAGATCATGGCCGCGCCGACCGAGTTCAGCGGCAGGGAGATGATGAGGCTGGTTCCACTCCCCGCCGCGCTACGCAGGGATAGCGAGCCACCGGCGGCCGTCACCCGCTCCTGAAGGCCGGCGAGTCCCCCGCCAGGGGGGATGTGAGCGCCGCCGCGGCCGTCGTCGGCGACCTCCCCGACCAGGCGACCTGTCGTCACGTGGACCCGCACCCGCACGGCGTCGGTCGCGGCGTGTTTGGCGGCGTTGGTCAGGCCTTCAAGCAGTGCGAAGTACATCAGCCGCTCGGTGGCGGGCGCGAGCGTCGGTTCGTCAGCGTCCATCCGCGGCCGAAGGCCCAGCCGGGTTCCCACGGCCAGCACCGCCGCCCGCAGGCCGACCTCACTGAGTTCGACCGGATGCAGACCGCGGGCGACGTCCCGGGCCTCGTCCCCGACCGCGCGGATACCGTCGCGGATGTCGGCGACCAGGCGCCCAGCCGCCGGAGCGGACGATGATTCGGCCAACCGGACCGCCAGCGCGTCAAGGTCGGCGAGTCGGCTGGCCAGGCCGGTGGCAAGGTCTCGTTCGAGCCGGCGACGCTCGTCGGCTTCGGCGTCGGCCACCCGCTGGTTGGCCTGTGCCGTCTGCGCCAGTCTCGCCTGCAACCCGCTCTGCAATGCGATGTTGCGCAGCCAGGGGGTACTGGTCGTCAGGATAGAAAGGACGGCGACCTCGTGGCCGCGCAGGCGTTGGTCGCAGTCGATCAGCGCGACCGGCTCTGGACCGGATACGGGGACTGCGACTCGCCAGCGCCCGCCGGATGGCGTTCGCGCGCCGATGGTCGCGATCGACCTGGGCTTGTGACGGTGGCTGGATGCGGCACCGAGGCCGGTCGCTGGTGTTCGGGAACCGAGGACGACCTTGTCGGGAGCGGGCTCGCCGTCGACGTCGACGTACCGGTTCTCGTCCGTGAGCCAGAGGTAGACATCGAGCGACGGGTCGCGCAGGACGGCACGCAGCGTCGTCCTCGTGGTGGTCGCCGTCGGTGGGTGGGTCTGCCGCAGCAACCGTTGTGCCCGCGACGGGAGTGCGAGGCGCAGGTAGGCCGTGGCGACGAGCAGCGCGGCCGGTCCGACGGCCAGTGCCCCGCCTTGCAGCGCGAAGCCATGCGGCAGCCCGTCCAGCTGGGATGGGCGGATGGGATCCGTGACGACCAGTGCGGTACCGAATCCGGCGAGACCGGTCGCGAGCAGTACCGGAACGAACACGACTCGGTCGAGACCGTGAACGTGATCCAGGCGTCGACGGAGCGCCAGCATAGTGATCACGATGCAGAGCAGGACGCATCCTCCGGCGACGGCTACCAGCAGCGGGTGGAACAGCCGGAGCGAGATCAGCGCCGGTCTCGGCCAGTAGGTGTCAGGGTCGAAACCGTTCCACTCGGGGCGCGAGGTCACCACGATCAGGATGTGGCCGCCAACGAGAGCCGGCCCGCTGGCGGTGACGACCGCCGTGTCGAGCCGGCCGAGTATCCGCCCGTCGGGATAGGTCAGCACCAGCCAGGCCTGGAAGAACCAGCACAACGGCTGGATCAGGAACCCGGCCAGCGGAGCGGGTCCGGCGTCCCAGCTCATCAGCCACGACAGGGACCAGCAGACACCTGTGGCCAGGAGCAGGAAGCCCAGCACACGGGACCGGGCGGACAGACAGCGGGCTGAGAGGACGAGTGCCGCCATGTTCAGGGCGTTCACGACGGCGAGCGCCGGATGATCGGACCAGAACGGCCAACCCGCCAGGAGGCCAAGCACGGCGGCCACGGCGGCCACCGCCCCGCCGAACCGGTGTCGCTGGCCGGCTGGCGGCGCGACGGGATCCGACGGTCGCGCCCCCGCTGGCCATCCCTCTCGAACGGCCCGTCGTGCCTGCGCCTGCGCCTGCGCCCGCGCCGCCTCCGCCGGTGTCGCGGGTGGGGCCGCGGTCGCCCAATGCGCCTGCCTCACGCGCACGGAACACGCACCTGGACGCCGACGCCGCGCCGAGGTCGGGCGAAGCGCGTCACGCTGCCGCCGAGCGCGCGAATGCGGTCGGCCGCCACCCCCAGCTCACCCTCGTGGAAACCATTCGGACGCTCGCGGCTGGCGGGACGGTCCATCGCGGCGGGAGCCGCCCACACGATGTCGCCCACGAGCTCGGTGCCGGCGACCCGGACGTCGATGCGCACGTACCCCGGTGGCCTGAGACCGAGGTCGTCGAAGCCGGCTCGGTCCAGATCGGGCTCGTCCTGTGGGGCCCGCAGGGCGAGATCGTCCAGTACCGCGGTCAGGGCCAGGTACATGGCGAGCTCGACGCCCGGGCGGTACCGCCGGTCACTGATGCGAAACACCACCGGGAGGGCCATTGAACCGGCAGCCTGCTCGAGCGCGACGCGCAACCCGTCCCGGCCCAGTTCGACGGGGTGTAGCCCCTGGCCGATGGCACGCAACCAGCCGGTCGCCGCACGTAGCCGGTGACGCATCTCCCGCAGGATGTCCGCGTCCGCGGGATCGGTGACCATGCCCTCGAGAACACTGGTCGTCATGGTCAGAGCGATCAGCCGTTGCTGGAGCCCATCGTGGAGCTCCCGCTCGATCCGGGCCCGCTCCCGCGCCGCCGCGTCCGCGGTCCGCCGCCTCGCGTCCGCCAGGCGGGTGAGCTCCGTCTGGAGAGCGGACTGCAGCTGTGCATTCTCCAGCGCGAGCATGATCGTCGAGATCGCGGCGTCGACCAGCACGCCGTGGCGACGGAGCGCTGGATCCACGCTGATCGTCGCGACGATCCCGTCCTGCGGGGAACGGACGTCGACGAGCCAGCGGACTTCGTCCCGTTTCGGCTCCGGCCTCTGGTGGGACCCGCTGGGCGGCTCGGACGGCCGAGCCGCGCTGTTCTGGTGCCAGCCCGCCTCGTCGGGTGCGCCCCGGCGGCTGGCGGCCCGACCCGCGACGAGCTGACCGGTGACTGGGTCGAGCCGCTCGTGCCGCGGGTCCCAGTAGTGGATCTCCAGGGTGTCGTCGCGCAGCACCGTCCGCAGGCCGGCCCGGACGGCGGCGACCGTCGGCGTTYGCACCAGCTCTCCGAGGCGGTCCGCGGCGCTCGCCGCGGTGTAGTGCCGGTGGATCGTCACACTGACCAGGGCCAGCGGGGCGACGCTGGACGCGGCGCCCTGCACTGCCAGTGTGTCGAGGGTGTCGGCCAGGCTCACGTACGTGGCCTGGTATCCGCGCGTAATCATGGCGGCCATGGCGGCCATGGCGGCCGGACCCGCCGACAGCAGCACCGGACCGGCGAGGCGTCGTTCGAGTCCTCTCATCGCACGGAAGCTACGTACGGTGAGCACGACGAACATCGTTATGAGCGTGACGTCGCACGCGGCGACAACCTGGTACACCCGCTCGAACGCTTCCCGGTCGGCCAGTAGCGCCGGCCAGATGGCGGCGGGAGAGAACCCGTTCCAGCTTGGACGCGACGTCACCGTGATCGCGATCTGACCACCAAAGAGGTCCGCCGCCAGCAGAGCGACGAAAATCCGATCCCATCGTGAAGGGAGCCGATCGGTGGGGTAGGTCAGCACGCCCCAGAGGAAAGTGAGCCAGTAAAGGCACCAGGCGAACGTCGCGAGCACCGGCAGAGCACCGACGTTCCAGGCCATGAGCCAGGACAGCGCCAATGACAGCCCCGCCGTGGTGAAAAGCAGACCGTGACGCCGCGTGGTGGCGCTGGTCAGGGCCACCACGCCGGCCACCGATATGGACGTACCGACGGTGACGTTCACGGCCGCCATCAGCGGACGGGCCGACCAATAGGGCCAGCTGGCTTCGGTTGTCACCGCGACGGTAAGCACGGCGGTGGCGAGCACGGTGCCGGCTAGCCGGAGCCGACGCGACCGCATCTCCACGCCGGCCCCAGCTCGCATGATTCAGATCTACCGTTTGGCCGGCGTTCTGACCACTTTTGTCGGGTTCGCGCTTGTCGCGGCGGCGTTCCCCGCGGGCGATCTGGTCCGAGGGCCCGGATCGCCGCGTGTGCCGGATCCGGATGCGAGACTGGACCGCGCGACGGCCCTGGGCGGCGACGGCCGCGACCGCCCGCACCGCTCAGCCCGTCCCACACGTCGAAAGCGAGAAACCACCTGTGCCTCCGAAGCCGATGCGGGTGGCGATCGCCGAGGACAGTGGTGTCATCCGGGAGGCACTCGGTCTGCTCCTGACCAGCATCGGTGTCGACGTCACCGGCTCTACTGCCACCGGTGAGGAACTGCTGGCCGCCGCCCTGACGGACCCGCCCGACGTGGCGATCGTGGACATGCGCATGCCGCCGACACGCACCAACGAAGGCGTCGTCACCGCGCTCGCGCTGAAGGCGTCCCAGCCGCGAATGGGGGTGCTCGTCGTAACAGCGCACGACGACGATCCCTTTACTTCGGGCCTGTTCGCGAATGGAGCCGCCGGTCTCGGATACATGCGAAAGGACAACATCGCCGACCGGACCGCGCTGCAGCAGGTGCTCCTCCGACTGGCGAACGGCGAAGCCGTGATCGACGCCGGCGTCACGACACGAGCACTGCACCGTACCCGCGATATCGATCGAACCCATACGCTGTCCGACCGTGAACGCCTCATCCTCGACCTGATGGCGCAGGGCCGTTCCAATGCCGRCATTGCCAAGCAGACGCACGTCAGCCTGAAGACCGTCGAGGCTCACATCGCGAAAATCTTCCTGAAGCTGGGCCTGCGTTCCGGAGATGCCGACAACCGCCGGGTGCTGGCGGTACTGACCTGGTTGCAGGCGGCCGCTGGCCCACCGGCGGGGCCGCTCACGACCGGCTCGGTCGCCGGGGAGGCCCGCCTACCGCCGTGAGGGAGGCTCGGCTACCGCCGCGAGCAGGGTGGGCACGGAGGTGCGTCGACGTCCTCCAGCGCCGGGACACTCACGTCCACGATGACGATCCCGGCCTTCTCGCGCCCCCATGCTTCCCCGTGGGCACCATCGTCGGGGTCGCCGCCGCGCTCACCGACGTCAGACCCAGCGTGATTACGATCCGTCGTCAATCATGCACGGCTCAACCGGCCTCTGATGGCCGATCGCGAGGACCCTGGACTAGTCCCCTGGGGTCCTGACCGCCACCCGCGAGGTGCGGCCTCCCCCCAGAAAGCTGATCCGTGGTAGATGAGTCAGCCCATAGACGCGGCTATCCGACACACWCACCCACTGCCTTGGTCGATCGTGTCAGCTCAGCCGGTCCATGGGCAYCGTCATCTGCCACAGAACACGGTGGAGGAGTGTTCGGTTGGACGGGTGGCCCGCCTTGTCAGCCGTCTGCCGCGCGGCTTCCGGTCCGGTCCGGTCCCGCCCGCTTTCAGCGGCGCGAGGGTCAGTGAGTATCGAGGAGCGTCGKGTCGGCGCGGAGCTCGGCGCGGACGGCGGACTCCCAGAAGCCGATGAAGCCGTTGCCGTCAGAGTTCTTCATGTGGTTCAGGAAGCCGGTCGGTAGCACCGGCGCCGGGGCGGCGCCGAGGGCACGGACGTGCCAGGCACGCTGGCAGCGCTGTTCGAGCGCGACGGCGCGCTGGAACAGCGCCCGTGCCGAGGTGCCGAGGACGAAGACGCCGTGGCCGGCGAGCAGCGCGAGGTGGCCGCCGTGCAGGGCGTCGACCGCGCCGCGGGCGGTGGCGAGATCGTTGACGGGGCCCTCGTACTCGTTCACCAGCACCAGGTCGCCACCGCCGCCGAGCGCGGAGCTCTGGTCGTAGATCGGTGGGATCTCGCCCAGGTCCGCCCAGACCGTGCCGTACAGCGGGTGGTTGTGGACGGCCCAGGTGACGTCGGTGCGGGCGGCGTGCAGGGCGAGGTGCAGCGGGATGCCGAGCGGGACCGGCCAGTCGCCCTCGAGCAGCTTGCCGTCCAGGTCGATCCGGATGATCTGCTCGGGGCGCAGCTCGTCCCAGCGGACCAGCCACGGGTTGCACAGCAGGGTGCCGTCGGGCTGTAACGCGGTGATGTGGCCGGCCAGGTGGTCGTTGTAGCCCTCCCGCCACAGGGCGCGGGCGAGCAGGACGATCTCCTCGCGGGTGGTGAGCTCCGGCATCAGCTTCTCGGCCGTCGGGATGAACGTCACGGGTTTGCCCTCCAGGCGGTCCAGGGGGATCAGGGGGTTCAGCCGGCCGGCAGGACGGTCGGCGGGAGGGGGTGGCGGAACAGGGCCGCGGCGTTCTCGCTGCACATCGCCCGGATCTCGGCGGGCGGGATGTGGCCCCAGGCGTCGGCGAGGACCTGCTGGGTGTCAGGCCAGGTGCCGTCACCGTGCGGGTAGTCGGTCTCGACCATGATGTTCTCGACGCCGATGTGGTGGCGGGTGTCGATCGTCGACGGGTCGTCGATGGTGCAGAACCAGAAGTTGCGGCGCAGCACCTCGGCGGGGCGAAGGTCCCAGCCGAGGCCGTAGCCGGACCGGTCGACGATGTTGTCGAGCCGGTCGAGCAGCATCGCGACCCAGCCGATCCCGCCCTCGCTCATCGCGATCTTCAGGGTCGGGAACCGGGCCGGGTACTCCGACCACAGCCACTCGGCGCAGGCGGTGAGCGACGCCTGGCCGAACAGCGTCGAGCCGAGCTGCAGGCCGGGCGCACCCGGCGGCTTCTCGGACAGGCCGGCGCTGCCGACGTGCAGGGTGACGACGGTGTCGGTCTCGACGCAGGCCTGGATGATCGGGTCCCAGTGGTCGCGGTCCCACAGCGACGGCAGGCCGATGACGTGTGGGCGTTCCGGGAAGGTGACGGCGGTGAACCCGCGGGCGGAGTTCCGCCGGATCTCGGCGACGGCCAGTGCCGGGTCGGACAGGTGGGTGATGCCCATCGGGACGACCCGCTCGGGGTACGCCTGGAACCACTCCTCGTACAGCCAGTCGTTCCAGGCCCGCACGCAGGCGAGGCCCAGCTCCTGGTCGCGGGCGCCGAAGAACACCCGGCCGCAGAACCCGGTGATCTGCGAGGGGAAGTTCACCGACGCCCAGACCCCGCTCACGTCCATGTCCCGCACCCGGGCGTCGATGTCGTAGCAGCCGGGACGCATGTGCTCGAACCGGAACGGCTCGAGCTTCACCGAGTCGGGCCGCCGGCCGGCCACGGCGTTCATGCCGACCTGGGTGAACGTCTGTTCCTCGAACCGCCACACCTGGTGACCGCGTTCCGTCTCGACGATCCGCGGCGCCGCGTCGGCGAACCGGGCCGGGACCCGCCCGGCGAACAGGTGCGGCGGTTCCACGACGTGGTCGTCGACCGAGATGATCGTGTAGCGGACCTCGCGGGGCTCAGGCTCGGGCAGGAACAGGCTCGGGTCGAGGGCGGCCTCGCTGACGGTGGGGACGGGGGTGGTGGCCACGGCTGCCTCCGGGCGGGTGCGTAGGGGTCGGGCTGCCGGTCAAGGCCGAGGGACGCACGATGGTGGCGGAGCCTCGCGTCCGGGGGCCCTTCAGGGATACGGGCGGGCGCGGCCGAGCAGGACGAGGTGGAGGAACAGTGCGCCGGCTCCKCCGGCCGTGCACAGGGCGACGTGGGCGTCGGGAACCTGCAGGTCGGGGCCGCAGTCGCCGCGCAGCTGCTCGGCGCCGCGGATGACGCGTTGCAACATCTGGACGGACGAGCCGGCGTGGCTGAACGACATCGTGCCGCCGTCGGTGGTGACCGGGTGGCTGCCGGTGACGGCGATGTGGCCGTCCTCGACGAACGGGCCGCCCTCCCCCGGCCCGCAGAAGCCGAACGCCTCCAGCTGACGGATGATCTCGAACGAGAACGGGTCGTAGAGCTCCAGCACGTCGACGTCGTCGCGGCGCAGCCCGGCGGTCGCGAGTGCCCGTTCGAACGCGCGCCGCCCGACCTGGCCGTTGACCGGCACGTCCGCGCCACCCGCCCCGGACGCGGCGACTCGGCCGGCGCGGCGGGCGTGGCCGGTGTGGTCCCAGGCCGGCGGGAAGCGATAGCTGGGCCCGTAGTGGTCGGCGCCGCCGGCGAGGACGTGCACGGGTGGGCGGGGCAGGTCGGCCGCGCGCTCGGCGGTGGTGAGCAGCAGGGCGCAGCCGCCCTCGGAGGTCGTCGAGCAGTCGAGCAGGTGGAACGGGTCGGCGACCATCCGGGAGGCGAGCACGTCGGCGGCGCTGAAGGGGCCGCGGCCCGCGTAGACCGCGGCGGGGTTCGCGTGGCCGTTGTTGCGGATGGTCGCCGCGACCGTGGCGAGCTGCTCCGGCGTGGTGCCGTAGGTGGTCATGTGCCGGCGGGCGATGAGGGCGAACTCGGCGGCGGTGAACATGCCCCAGGGGATGACGAACTCGTTCTCCGGGCGGGTCCATGGGGCGGTGGAGGCACGCTCGGTGTAGGTACCGGCGGCGGCGGAGGCGACCAGGACCGTGTCCGCCTCGCCGGAGGCGATCGCCGCGGCCGCCTCGAGCACCGCGGCGACGCCGTGCTGGGCGCCCTGCCAGGCGGGGCCGAGGCCGAGGTCGTAGACGAACCCGCCGGACATGCCGGGGGTGGACAGGCCGTCGACGTCGGCGAGGCCCAGCCCGGCGTCGGCGAGGACACCGGCGACCGCGTCGACCAGCAGGGCCGTCGACGTCTGGTCCGGCAGCCGCCGGGCCTGCGCGGTGTTGTGGATGCCGACGATCGCGGCGGATCTCGGGCGGGCCACGCTCAGCTCCTCTCCCCCGGCGACCCGGTGCCGTCCGCCCCGGCACCGCGCTCGCGCCCGCGCGCGTCGTCAGGGTGTTCGTCGTCAGGGTGTTCGTAGTCGTGCAGCGGGGGCGGGCCGGCGAACGGCGGCCGCGGGGTGGTGGGCAGGTCGGCGAGCTCGTCGCGCAGCTGGGCGACGTTCGCCAGCTCCGCGTACATCCGGCGCAGCACGTAGTCGCCGACGGCGCGGGAGTAGCGCAGCTCGGGCCGGCTGTCCAACCGCACCTCCTGGGCACGGCGCCGGCCCCAGCGCAGCTCGTCGACGGCCGCCCGGGTCTGCTCCACGTAGCGGTCGAGGATCTCCACGACCCGCTCCGRCTCGGTCTCGGCGCCCAGCCACACCCGCAGCAGCACCGGATGCTTGATGACCACCGGCTCCTCGTCGGCCGTCTGGTGCAGCCAGTCGCGCAGCACCGTCCGGCCGGCCGGGGTGATCTCGTGCACGAGGGTGCGCCGGATCCGGCGGCCGGGCGCCGGGCTCGCGGTGACGAGGCCGAGCGCCTCCAGCCGCGCCAGTTCCTTGCGGATGTGGCTGATCGCCGGCGCCCAGTAGAAGAAGCGCAGGCTGAAGTCGGCCCTGGTCTTGAGCTCCACCGGCGACAGCGGCACGTCGGCGACCGCCAGCATCCCCAGCACGGCGTACGCGGTCGTCGGCAGGCCGTCCGCCGCACCGGCTCCCGCACCGGTGGTCGGTGATGGTGGACCGGTCATGCGCCGGCCGGCCGGTCGCCGAGGACGCGGCGGGCGCGCAGGCCGTCGAGCTCGGCCGGGGTCAGGCCGAGCAGGCCGCCGTACACCTCGTCGTCGTGCTGACCGAAGACGGGCGCCGGGCGGCGCAGCAGCGGCCCGGGGTGGCTGGCGAGGCGGAACGCGACGCCCGGCATCGGGTGCTCGCCGACCACCGGGTGGGCCAGCCTCTCGAAGAAGCCTCGGGCCGCGAGCTGCGGGTTGGCCAGCAGGTCGGCGGCCGGGATGACCGGCGCGGCCGGGACGCCACCGGCGGCGAGGGCGGCGAGCGCCGTGGCCCGGTCGGGCGCCGCCGCCGTCCAGGCGGCGATCGCCTCGTCGACCCGGTCGTGCGCGGCGGTGACCCGGCGGCCGGCCAGGGTCGCGAGGCCCGCGTCCGCGGCGAGGTCGGGGCGGCCGAGCACAGCGCACAGGTCCCGCCACTGCACGTCGTCGGTGATGGCGAGCGCGAGCCAGACGTCGGGGCCTGCCGGGTCGCGGGCACAGCGGTAGACACCCTGCGGCGCCGCCAGCGGGCCGAGCGGGCCGCGGTTGCCGTCACGGCGCAGCGACGCCCCGCTCTCGGTGTACTCGACGGTCAGCTCGGCCGCGACGTTGAGCACCGACTCGATCATCGTCGCCTCGACCAGCGCGCCGGAGCCGTCGCCGTCCGGGCGGTCCCGGGCGGCCAGCGCCACCAGGGTGGCGAACGCGGCGTGCAGGCCGGCGATCGGGTCGCAGGCGCCGCGCGGGATCACCGGCGGGCCGTCGGCGGTGCCGGTCAGCCAGGCCATGCCGCTGGCCTGCTCCATCGTCTGGGCGAAGCCGGTGCGGTCGCGCCACGGGCCGTCCAGCCCGAAGGCCGGCATGCGGGTGAGCACGGCCGACGGGTTCGCGGCGTGCACCGCCTCCCAGTCGAGGCCGAGGTTGGGCAGCACCCGGGGGGTGAAGTTCTCGATGACGACGTCGCAGGCGCCGACGAGCCGGCGGGCCAGGCCGAGCCCCTCCGCGGTGGAAAGCTCGAGGCTGACCGCCCGCTTGTTGGCGTTCGTGGCGAGGAACATCGTTCCCMATTCCCACCAGCTCGGCTCGGTCGGTGGCTTGCCGCCCGCGAACCGCATGCCGTCGGGGCGGGACACCCCCTCGACCTTGACGACGTCGGCGCCCAGCGAGCCGAGCAGCATCGTCGCCGACGGCCCGGCCCAGAAGGCGGTCAGGTCGAGGACCCTCAGCCCGTCCAGCGGCAGCGGCCGGACCGCCGGGCGGGCGGTCCTGGCCAGGCCGTCGTCGTCGGTGGCGGCGGCGGCATCGGCGGCCGCGGTGGCGGGCCAGCGCGCGGTGGCGGTGTGCTCGCCGAGGGCGGGGGCCGGGGCGAGCGGCCGGCCGCGGAAGTCGCCGACGCGGTAGGGGGTGCGGGGCTGGTGGAAGCCGCCGCGGGGGTTGGGGACGAACACGCCGCGGGCCGTGAACTGGTCGATCGTCGTCACCGTCTCCGGGGTGCCGACGGGGGTGGCCGGGATGCGCAGGGCGGCGGCGAGCTCGACGACCTCCTCGGTGGTGTGCCGGGTGGTCCAGGCGTGCACGGCGGCCTGGAACTCGGCCCTCCGGGCATGCCGGCGCGGCAGCAGGGCCAGGTCGCGGTCGCCGAGCAGGTCGGGCCGTTCGATGAGGACCAGGAAGTCCTGGAACTGCTGCGCGGTGATGGTGCAGAAACCGACCAGGCCGTCCTTCGTCGGCTCGATCGACGGCGTCTCGGGGATGCGGCCGGGTGAGCCCGGGGTGCCGCCGGGCCTGGTGCCGCCCATGATGGTCGGCCCGACGACGGACAGCCCGCCCATCATGATCGCCATGCATTCGAGCATCGAGACGTCGACGAGGTCACCGACGCCGTCGCGCCGGGAACCGCGCAGCGCGGCGAGCCCGACGACGGCGGCGTAGACGCCGGACGCCCACTCGCCGATCCGCCCGCCGGCCTGCAGCGGGGCGGCGTCCGGCTCGCCCCGGCCGGCGGTGGATCCGCAGAGCGCCTGCAGGAGGAACTCGGTGACCGCCCCTCGGTTCGGCGCCACCGCGCTGGCCGGGAAGCCCGGTCGCCAGCCGTCGTCCGCCCAGGGCCCGGTAAGGCCGAACGGGCTGATCGACAGGATCACGGCGCGCGGGTTGTCGGCGTGCAGGCGCCGGACGGCCGCCGGGCCCGCATCGGCATCGGCGTCAGCGGCGGCTCCCGCTCCAGCCCCCGCGCCCGCGAAGATCCCGTTGCCCGCGAGGGCGCCGTCCACGGTCGCCCCGTCGCCACCGTGATTACCGCTACCGGGAGTTCCGCCGCCGGCGAGGGCGCCGCCGACGATGACGAGGTCGGCGGCGGCGGCCAGGGCGCGAACCCGCGAGCTGTCCGGGTCGGCCGCGACGGACCGCTTGGAGGTGTTGAGGAACCGGAACAGCGCGCCGTCCCCGTCGGGGCGGGAGCCCGAGGCGGACCAGGCGCGCATCGGGTCGCCGGAGCCGGGCGGCTCCACCTTCACGACGTCGGCGCCGGCGTCGGCGAACAGCTTCCCGCAGTATGGCCCGGCGATCTGCGTCGCCAGTTCCAGGACGCGGACGCCGGCGAGCGGCCCGAGAGCCGACGGCCCCGACGCGCCGGCGGATGCCCCGGCGGCCGGGTCGGCCGATGGGTCGGCGGATGCGGCATGTGACACCTTGACCGCCCCTAGGCCCGCGGGGCGCCGGGAACCGCCGGCGCGGCCGGCGCGGCGGGCGCGGCCGGCGCGGCGGGGAACGACGGCGCGGTGCGGGTGGTGAGGCGCTTCCAGGACTGGAGGTCACGCTCGCTGGCGAGGCGGCCGACCCGGGTGACGACGTCGACGTCGGTCGCCTCGGCGCGCAGCGCGCCGGCGGTGGCGCGCTCGCGCGGGCGGGTCGCGAACGGGTCGAACTGGAAGTGCCGCAGGGCGTTCTCGTGGGTGATCCGGTTGATGGTGTCGTCGGGCAGGTGGCCGAGGTTGGCGATGACGTCCTCGGGGGCGTTCGGCCAGTTGGAGTCGGAGTGCGGGAAGTCGGACTCCCAGCAGACGTTGTCGACGTCGAACCAGTCGAGCAGCCGCGGGCCGACCGTGTCGCTGATGAAGCAGGTCAGGATGTGCTTGCGGAAGATGTCCGACGGCCCGTCGATCCCGGCGGGGAAGGACGGCCGGGTCCAGGCGGAGTGGCGGCGCTGGACGTGCTCGCTGCGCCACAGGAAGTACGGGATCCAGCCGATGTCGCCCTCGGTCAGCGAGAACCGCAGGTCCGGGAAGTCGGCCCAGAACTCGGCCCAGATCAATTCGAGGAGCGAGTAGATCGAGGCGATCGACGAGCCGGACATGTTGACGCTGGCCGGGGCGTCGGAGGAGAACATCGGGGAGCGCGACGCCGAGCCGAGGTGCAGGCACAGCACGGTGCCGGCGTCGCTGGCRGCGCGGAACAGCGGGCTCCAGTAGCCGCTGTGGATGCTCGGCATCTTCAGCGCCTCGGGGTTCTCGGAGAACGTGACGGCGTGGCAGCCCTTGCCCGCCAGCCGCCGCAGCTCCCTGGCCGCCTCCTCGACGTCGAACAGGGGCAGGATGCCGCACGGAATGAACCGGTCGGGGTAGGCGCCGCACCACTCGTCGACGTGCCAGTCGTTGTACGCCTTGATCATGACGAGGTTGACGTCGCGGTCCGGGCCCTGGTTGAGCACCTGGCCGGAGAAGCCGGTCCAGTTCGGGAAGTTCAGCCCGGCGAGCTGCCCGCCGGCGTTCATGTCCCGGACCCGTTCGTGCACGTCGTAGCAGCCGGGCCGCATCTCGTCGTAGCGGCTGGCGTCGACGTTGAACATCTCCGGCGGCTTGCCGGCGACCGCGTTCAGGCCGAGGTTGCGGCCGCGCTGGGTGCCGTAGTACCACTGCTGGACGCCGTCGGGCTCGTCGACGACGCGCGGGGCTAAGTCCCTGTACTTCGCCGGGACGTGCGCGTCGAACATGCCGGCCGGCTCGGCGATGTGGTCGTCGACGCTGACCAGGATCAGGTCTTCTGGCTTCATGCGGCTGGTCTCCCGTTCAGGCTCGGCCGGCGGGTTCGAAGTAGGGCAGTGTCGTCGCCGCCGGCTGGCCGGCCGCCTCCACGGTGACGGCGGGGGCCGCGGGTATGGCTGGGGCCGCGGGTACGACGGAGTGGAACGCGACGCGCAGCCGCAGCTCCGGGCGGATCTCGGCGATCGTCAGGCCGACCAGGCAGGTCATCAGCTGGTAGCCCTCGTCCAGGGTCACGATGGCCGGCGCGTACGGGGTGCGGAACGCGGGGCTCACCGGGCGGTGCACGACCGTCCAGCTGTAGAGGGTGCCGAAGCCCGCGGACCGTTCCCAGCGCAGGTCGCGCGACAGGCAGGCCCGGCAGGCCTCGGTCGGCGGGAAGCCGGGGGTGGCGCAGGCGGCACAGCGCTGGAACAGCAGCTCACCGCGGGCGCAGCCCGCCCAGAACGGCTCGGTGACCGGCGTCCGCGGCGCGAACGGCACCCCGTCGACCTGCGGGCGAAGAAGGGTGTCCGCGTCGCCGCCGACGACGACGCCCCGGCCATTCACGACCACCTCACTCGGACTAATAGTCCGAGATAGAGGCCGGATGCCCGCCACGATCTCATCACCCATGGTGAAATTCACCGCCCTTCCCCTGACGGATGGACCCCACCGGCCCGCCCGACCAACCCATCAGATGGGCAACTGAGACCCGCGGCGCCGACAGTGTGCCCGGCATCACCTGCTCCAGGTCAGGAAGATTAGCTCAATAGTCCGGCCGCGCACACCCCTGCCACGCCTCGACCACCCTCGTGGATCTTTGCCGGCCACGCGCGGGCGTCGATCCGCTCGCCAGAATGATCTCCGGGTCGCGGCGGGCGGGGACTTCTTGCCCGGTCAGGGTGACGGTGGTAGACGTACCGCTGAGCAGTGGTTCTCTGTACTGAACGATCGTTCGCCAGCCGCCGGGCAGGCGGCGACGGCGAGTGAGCGGCGAGGAGTCTGGATGAGCGAGCAGGTCTCAACCGGCCAGGACCAGCCTGGGCAGGAGAACGCCGGACGGTATGCCGAGCGCCTCTTCCCGGCGCCAGTGGATCACGGGATCGCCCAGCCGGACCGGGCCGTCTCGACGGTCGAGCGCGGGACGGACACCGTCGCCTACAACGACCCGGCGGGCCGCTGGTACGAGGGCGGCGGCCGGGTGGGCGAGAAGGCGGTCGAGTCGATCGTCGTGTATCCGCCGACGCGGGGCCTCGTCACCCAGGGGGATCCGTTCGAGCCGGTGAAGATCGGCATCCTGGTCGACATGGACCTCGGCCAGCTGCTGTCCGACTGGGTCGACTCCACGATTCTCGCGGTCGAGGACGCGCTGAACGAGGGCGTCTACGACCGGCCGGTCGAGATCCGCACCGTCGACGCGCGCGGGCTGCCCAGGGAGAACTACCTCAAGGTCCGCCGGGGATACCAGCAGCTCGTCGACGACGGCTGCGTCGTCGTGCTCGGCCCGATGATCTCCGACAACTCGCTGAACCTGCAGGACACCGCCAACCGCACCGGCGTCTCCTGCATCGGCTGGACCGGCAGCGTGAAGTTCGCCGGTGACTACTGCTTCACCGTCGCGAACGGCGACATCCCGACGGAGTCGGTGATGGGCGCGAACTGGTGCGCCCAGCAGGGTCACACCAAGGTCGGCTTCTTCTGGGAGAAGGGCTCGTCCGGCGACCACTACTCGGACTTCTTCCGGACGGCGGCGCAGCAGGTCGGCGTCGAGATCGTCAAGGAGGTCAGCCTGGGGCCGAATCCGAAGGGCCTCCAGCAGCACCTCGAGACGATGCGCGCCCAGGGTGCCGAGGCCATCGTCTACATGGGCTACGGCTACTCCACCTTCCATTTCGCCGCGGCGTTCAAGGCCCTCGACTGGGATCCGCCGCGGTTCATGGGCACGGCGTTCATGTTCTACTCGAACTCGAACGCCTGGGCGGAGGGCCTGGAGGGCTGGCACGGCGTCGACCAGCTCGGCGAGGACGGCRCGAACCCGAACTACGAGGCGATGGTCCGCCGGTTCGAGGCGCGGTTCGGCCGGGTCACCCGCAACGTCGTCGTGGCCCTCGGCTACGACACGGCGCGGGCCGCGATCCACGGCATCGCGAACGCGGCGATCCCCACGCCCGAGCAGGTCCGGCTCGGGCTGGAGAAGATCAAGTGGATGCCGTGCACCAACGGCGGCCCCGGCGCGTACATCACGTTCGCGCCCTACGACCACCGCGGCTACAAGGGTGACTTCCTGACGATCCGCGAGCTGCGCGGCGGTGAGCTGCACTTCCGCGGCTACTACCGTCCCCAGTGGCCCTCCAACACCACGTCCCCGCTGCTCGCCCCCCAGCCCAAGCCGATCGACGCCGGGGGTGTCACCCAGGGCTGATGCCGAAGCCGGCCGGCGCGGGGCCGGGGAAGGCCTCGCCGTCGAAGGTGTCGAGCCGGGCGAACTCCTCGACCGGGCGGCGGGTGAGCTTCGTGGCCCGCCGCTCGGGGTGGCCGAGGGCGACGACTGCCGCGATCGCGTGGTCCGGCGGGATGGCGAGCAGCTTGGCGGCCTCCGGCTCCCGGCGGACGAGGAACGTCGTCAGCACGCCGCCCAGGCCCTCGGCCCGGGCCGCGAGCAGGAGGTTCTGGGCGAACGGGTAGACCGAGGCGCCGCCGACGATGCTCTGCCGCTCCAGGTCCACGTCCATGACGGCGAGCGCCGTGAGCCGCGCACACAGGACCAGCAGCACCGGCACCTCGTCGAGGTTGTCGGCGAACGACGACGGCGCGGGGGTGGCCGCCGCCTCGGCGAGGTCGATCGCCGGCCCGTGCCAGCGGCCGTCCGGGCCCGGCGCGAACGGGCGCACCCCGGCCTGGACCTGCGCCCGGTACTCGCGCCAGCCGAGCACCACCAGGTCGCGGATGGCCCGGCGGATCCCCGGGTCGCGCAGGACGAGCACCGTCCACGGCTGGGTGTTGCCGCCGCTGGGCGCGAACCTGGCCTCGTCGAGCACCCGCGCGAGCACCTCGTCCGACACCGGCTCGTCGGTGAACTTACGCACGGCCCCCGACGTGCGCATCGCCTCGCGCAGCTCCATCCCGTCCGCCTCCCGCCCGTCCCGGCCGCGGCCTGTCCCGCGGCCCGGGCATGACGGTAGTCCTGGTGGATCGGCAGTCCTGGTGGATCGGCGGATGGGAGCGTCAACGCGGCGGGCCACCCATGGTAATCTTCGGCCAAATAAAGTATCCAATATTAAGTCTGCAATGCTTTGCCACCGCGCGGCCAGGCCGTCCAGGTGGCGCATGCCGCGGGGGCCCGCCTGTCCGGGCCGTGCGCGGCCAGCCGGTTCACGTATCCCGTTCACCTATCCCGCGCTCGCCGCTGGCGGGCGCGTCGGTCATACGAGGGAGTTCCCGATGCGAGCCCTGCGGCTCATGACCGTCCTCGCCGCCGCGACGGCCCTGACCACGGGCCTCGCCGCCTGCGGTGGCGACGGCGGTTCCACGACGACGAGCAGCGGCCCGACCGTCGCCGCCGGCGCCATCAAGGCCGTCCCGCCGTCCGACTGGAGTGACGGCGGCATCACGGTAGACGCGAGCTCGCTGAAGTGCGGCCAGACCGCCGCCGACCCAGCCCGCGGCGTCACCGACACCTCCATCAAGGTCGGCGGCCTCGCCTACCTGACCAGCCCCAGCGGCAGCACCATGGCCGGCACCGAGATCGGCGCCAAGGTCCGCTTCGACCGGGCCAACGACGCCGGCGGCATCAACGGCCGCAAGATCGACTACATCGGCACGCTCGACGACGGCAACGACTCGAGCCGCAACGCCAGCCAGGCCAAGGTCCTCGCCGACCAGGAGAAGGTCTTCGCCGTCGTCCCCGAGATGACCAGCTCCGCCAGCTACCTCGACACCTTCTGCTCCGAGGCCGTGCCGTTCTTCGGCTGGGGCTTCAACGGCGGCTACTGCGGCAACACGGTCGGCTTCGGCATCACCGGCTGCCTCACCAACCTGACCGTGAGCACGTCCTCGCTGTACGGCGTGATGATCCAGAACCTCTTCGACGGCGACGCCCAGGGCCGCACGGTCGCGCTCATCGGCAACGACGACGACTCGGCCCGCACCGGCCTGTCCGACATCAAACTCCAGGTCCAGTCCGTAGGCGCGAAGGTCGTCTACGCCGAGAACCCGATCCCCGACTCCGGCCTCACCGACGCCACCCCGATCGTCAGCAAGATCATGACGGCCGCCAGCGGCGCGCCCCCGCAGGTGGTCCTCTACGTCACCGACTTCACCTCGACCACCAAGCTGATCCAGGCACTGGGCGCGGCCGGCTTCCCCGGCAAGCACATCTCCGCCGTCGGCTACGACCCACGACTGGCCGCCGCCAACTTCGCCGGGCTGCAGAAGTCCTACGCCCTGCTGCAGTGGTCACCGACCGAGGACACCTCGTCGGCCGGCGTCCAGCAGCTCGTCGCCGACTTCAAGAAGTACGCCCCCGACGCCACGCTCAGCCTGCCCACCATGGCCGGCTACTGGGCCGCCGACATGTTCGTCGACGCCGCCACCAAGACCGGCAAGGACCTCACCGTCGACAGCTTCCTGAAGACCCTGAACAGCGACTACAGCTACTACGTCGACGGCGCGGTACCGCAGACCCGGTACCCCCTCAACCACGTCGTCAACGCGCCCTGCGGGTCGCTCGTGCAGCTGAACGGAACGAAGTACGACGTCACGAGCAAACTCGCCTGCGGCCAGGTCCTCAAGAAGTAACCGGTCCCTGAGAAGCGGTCAGCGAAGAGCCATCCAGTGCCGGCGGGCGGTCCACGGTCGCCCGCCGGCACCCGTTTCCCTGAGCATCCCCTCGACCGCCTGTCGATGGATCAGACAAGCGACCGTCCAGGGCCCGGACCGGTCTCGGGCTGCCGCGCGTGGCCAGTCCCATCGAGCTCCATGGGCGCGGCGGTCATCACGGGTGGGTCGGTCTGGTGATGGTCGGTCTGGTGATGGGGGCATCGGCTTGATCACGACGGTCCCGTTCAAGCCGCTTCCGCTCCAGTAGTGCTGCCACGCCGCCAACGTCACCGATAACGTGAACGCAACTGTTCATGACGGCTTCGGCATCGGAGCGCGGATGTCGCGAAGATGCGGCCCGACGGGCAACACGGGGGCGACGAGGAATGCGGGAGCGTTTAATCGCGCGGCTGTGGGCACGACTGGACCAGTTTGAGATCGACCAGAATCCGGCGACTGTCTTGGACCCTGAGGCGTTGGCCGAAGTAGCGGCGTTGCTGGAGACGGTCTCCGACCCGGCCGCGGACCTGGAGATCGCGCGGGCAGTCGGATGGCTGCACTTCGCGCGTTACTGGGCCCCCGACACCGGCGAGGACCAGCAGGACCTCGAGACCGCACTGGCATTTCTCGAACCGGTGTACGAGGCCCACCCGGACGCCGTCCCCGACGAGGTGCGCGCCTACTTCGACGAGCAGCGACACGGCGCCACCGATACTCCCCAGCTCCTGTCCGACCGCGCTGTCGACCTGATGGAGGCGACGATGCGGACAGGCGACCCGTCCGCGCTTGACGGGGCCATCGACCTGTTCCGACAGGCACTGGACGCCGTCCCCGGCGACCACCCCGACCGCGCCGCGATGCTGTCCAACGTCACCAATGCCCTGCTGACCCGGTTCGAGCGGACCGGGGAGCTGGCGGACCTGGATGCCGCGATCGAGGCCGGCCAGACCGCGGCGGACGCCGTCTCACCCGACGACCTCAACCGCGCCGTGCTGCAGTCCACCTTTGGGGGCGCCCTCTGGACCCGGTTCCGCCAAGGCGGGGTGTTGGCGGACCTGGACAACGCGATCGAGGCCTTTCGGGTCGCCGTGGAGGCCACCCCGTCCGACCACCCCAACCTMGCCGCGATACTGGCCAACCTTGGTACCGCGCTTCACACCAGGTTCCAATGGACCGGGGAGTTGGCGGACCTGGAGGCCGCGATCGAGGCCGGCCAGATCACAGTGGATGCCACCCATATCGATCATCCCAGTCGCGGCCAGCGGCTGGACCATTTCAGTGTCGTCCTACAAACGCGGTTCGGGCACCATGGCGACCTAGCGGACCTGGACGCCGCGATCGAGGCCGGACAAGCGGCCGTGGAGACCACCCCACCCGACCACCCCCGTCGCGCCGCGATGCTGTCCAATCTCGGCATCGCCCTTCGCACCAGGTTCGAGCGAGGTGGACAGCCAGCCGACCTGGATGGCGCGATCGAGGCCGGACAGGGAGCGGTGGATACCACCCCACCCGACCACCCCGACCGCGCCGCGATGCTGTCCAATCTCGGCGTCGCCCTTCGCACCAGGTTCGAGCAGGGCGGACGGCAGGCAGACCTGGACGACGCGATCCAGGCCGCCCAGGCAGCCGTCGCCGCCACCCCACCCGACCACCCCGACCGCGCGGGGCGCCTGTCCAACCTCGCCGACTCGTTGCAGACCCGGTTCGAGCGGGGCGGACGTCCGGCGGACCTCGACGCCGCGATCGACGCCTACCAGGCGGCCGCCGAGACGTTGGGGGCGCCGCCACGGATTCGAGCGGGTGCGGCGCGCGGCTGGGGCCTCGCGGCGGCGGGCGGCGGGCGATGGTCGGAGGCGATGACGGGGTTCACGACGGCGATCGAGCTGCTGGGACAGGTGGCGCCGCGCCGCCTGGCACGCCGCGATCAGGAGCATCTGCTGGCGGAGCTCGCGGGCTTGGGCGCGGACGCGGCGGCCTGCTGCCTGCGAGTCGGTCTGGTCGAACGGGCGGTGGAGCTGTTCGAGCAGGGCCGAGGGGTGCTGCTGGGCCAGGCGCTGGACACCCGCACCGACCTGACCGCCCTGGCGGAGCGGCATCCGGAGCTGGCGGCGTCGTTCACCAACCTGCGCGACGTTCTGGACCGGGCCGACGACCAGGCAGGACCGGGGCGGACCGAGCCTGGTGAGGGTCCGTCCGCGCCGACCGGCACCGAACGGCGGGCGGCGGGCGTGGCGTTCGACGACCTGATCGCGAACATCCGCGGCCTCGATGGGTTCGAACGGTTCCTTCGACCGCCACCGGCCGCCGAACTGCTGGTGACCGCCTCCAACGGCCCGGTGGTAATCGTGGCGGTCTCGGAGTTCGGTTCGTACGCGCTGCTCCTGACCGGCGGCGGGGTGGACGCGGTGCGGCTGGCCGGGCTGACCCCGCAGACCGTGTACGACCAGGTCGTCGCCCTCCTCGCGGCGCTGGACGGCCAGGCCTCTTCCCGCGTCGCGGCGCAGGAGCGGATAGGTGAGATCCTCGGCTGGCTGTGGGACGTCCTCGCCGGTCCGGTCCTAGACCGGCTGGGCATCGTCGGCCCGCCGGGTGACGGTGGCCGGTGGCCGCGGCTGTGGTGGTGTACCTCAGATCTGTTGTCGTTCTTGCCGGTGCACGCCGCCGGGTATCACCGCGCCCCGTCCGGGTTGGCCGCGGCCACGGTCCTGGACAGGGTGATCTCGTCCTACACCCCGACTGTCCGCGCCCTGGCGCACGCCCGCGCTGCCAGCCCCGTGGACGCTGGCGGCCGTGTCGAACTCGGCCGTGGGCGGATGGTGGCGGTGGCCATGCCACACACCCCCGGCGCCTCCGACCTGCCCGGCGCCGAGGTCGAGACCGCCGCCCTGCGGGCCCGGTTCCCCGGCCAGGTCGACCTGCTGACCGGCACGCGGGCCACCCGGCAGGCGGTCCTCAGCCGACTGCCGACCGCCAGATGGGCGCATTTCGCCTGCCACGCCACCGCCGATCTGGACGCCCCCTCGGCCGGCCGGCTCCTGCTGGCCGACCACCGGGTCCGGCCACTCTCCGTGCTCGACGTCGCCCGGCTACGCCTGCACGACGTCGAACTGGCATTCCTGTCGGCCTGTTCCACCGCCCGGCCCGGGGGCCCGCTGGCCGACGAGGCGATCCATCTGGCCTCCGCGTTCCAGCTCGCCGGTTACCGGCATGTGATCGCCACGCTGTGGCCGATCGGCGACCAGCACGCCGCCTACATCGCCGAGGACATCTACGGTGCCCTCGCCGAGGGTGGAGACGTCTCCACCGCCGTCCACGCCGCCGCCCGCGCGTCCCGCGGGAGGTGGGCTCGCATGCCCCTGGTATGGGCGTCTCACATCCACGTCGGTGCCTGACAACCACGTTCCGCGCCAACACCCGGCGCTCCTCGCCGCCGGAGATCCCATGACGACGCCGTGCCGGACCACGCGTCTGGCCGCCACGCGTCACGAGACGGTCTGCCGGACCCGTCGGGGCCGGATCGGTCAGGAATCGAGAAGCACGGACTGTCGTGCTCTCGCTAGCGTGACTTTCATGGAGACACGATGAGCACGGCCACGAGGACGGACACGCGGGCACCCGCGCAGCGCGGCGCCGGCGGCCGCGACGCCGACAGCCACGATCTGATCCGGGTGCGGGGTGCGCGCGAGCACAACCTCAAGGACGTCAGTATCGAGATCCCGAAGCGCCGCCTCACAGTGTTCACCGGCGTCTCCGGCTCGGGCAAGAGCTCGCTGGTGTTCGGCACGATCGCCGCCGAGTCACAGCGGCTGATCAACGAGACCTACAGCACCTTCGTGCAGGGCTTCATGCCGACGCTGGCGCGGCCCGAGGTCGACCTGCTGGAGGGCCTGACGACGGCGATCATCGTCGACCAGGAGCGGATGGGTGGCAACCCACGCTCCACGGTCGGCACCGCCACCGACGCGGGCGTGATGCTGCGGATCGTCTTCAGCCGCCTCGGCAAGCCGTATGTCGGCTCGCCGAACGCGTTCTCCTTCAACGTCGCCTCGGTCCGGGCGAGTGGCGCGATCACCGTCGAGCGCGGTGCCAAGAAGACCGTGAAGGCGACCTTCAACCGCATCGGCGGCATGTGCCCCCGCTGCGAGGGCATGGGGTCGGTGTCCGACATCGACCTGGCGCAGCTGTTCGACGAGAGCAAGTCGCTGTCCGAGGGTGCGATCACCGTGCCGGGCTACAGCGCCGACGGCTGGTTCGGCCGGATCTTCGCCGCGGTGGTGCCCGCCGACATACCCATCGCCAGGTTCACCAGGAAGCAGCGCGAGGAGTTCCTGTACGGCGAGGCCCGCAGGATCAAGGTCGACAACGTCAACCTGACCTACGAGGGGCTGATCCCGCGAATCCAGAAGTCGCATCTCTCCAAGGACATCGACTCCCTGCAGCCGCACGTCCGCGCGTTCGTCGAGCGGGCGGTGACGTTCACCGTCTGCCCCGAGTGCGGCGGCACCCGGCTGTCCGAGGCGGCCCGGTCGTCGAAGATCAACGGCATCAGCATCGCCGACGCCTGCGCGATGCAGATCAGTGACCTGGCCGAGTGGGTGCGCGGCCTCGACGAGCCCTCCGTGGCG
Organism: Pseudofrankia sp. EUN1h; assembly: GCF_001854645.1. Lineage (NCBI taxonomy): Bacteria > Bacillati > Actinomycetota > Actinomycetes > Frankiales > Frankiaceae > Pseudofrankia > Pseudofrankia sp. EUN1h. Next base: position 225,629 of record NZ_MBLN01000003.1, read on the forward strand.
CCGCTGCTCGCGGCGCTGCGGCACGCCCTCGACTCGTTCACCGACATCGGCCTGGGCTACCTCTCGCTCGATCGCGCCACCGGGACCCTGTCCGGTGGCGAGGCGCAGCGCACCAAGATGATCCGTCACCTCGGGTCGTCGCTGACCGACGTCACCTACGTCTTCGACGAGCCGACCATCGGGCTGCACCCGCACGACATCGCGCGGATGAACGACCTCCTGCTGCGGCTGCGCGACAAGGGCAACACCGTCCTCGTCGTGGAGCACAAGCCGGAGGTCATCGCGATCGCCGACCACGTCGTCGACCTCGGCCCCGGCGCGGGTACGGCCGGCGGCACCGTCTGTTTCGAGGGCACCGTCGACGGGCTGCGGGCCAGCGGGACGCTCACCGGGCGGCACCTGGACGACCGGGCCTCCCTCAAGTCGTCGGTGCGCACGCCGTTGGGAGCACTGGAGATCCGCGGCGCCGACGCCCACAACCTGCGGGATGTCGACGTCGACATCCCGCAGGGCGTGCTGGTCGTCGTCACCGGGGTCGCGGGCTCGGGCAAGAGCTCGCTCATCCATGGCTCGGTGTCCGGCCGGGACGGGGTGGTGTCGGTCGACCAGACCCCGATCCGCGGCTCGCGGCGGAGCAACCCGGCGACCTACACCGGTCTGCTCGACCCGATCCGCAAGGCGTTCGCCAAGGTGAACGGCGTGAAGCCGGCGTTGTTCAGCGCCAACTCCGAGGGTGCCTGCCCCGCCTGCAACGGCGCCGGCGTCATCTACACCGACCTGGCGATGATGGCCGGCGTCGCCACCACCTGCGAGGAGTGCGAGGGGAAGCGGTACCAGGCGTCGGTGCTCGAATACCACCTCGGGGGCCGCGACATCAGCGAGGTGCTCGCGATGCCGGTGACCGAGGCGGAGGAGTTCTTCGGTGCCGGCGAGGCGCACACGCCGGCCGCGCACAGCATCCTGGGCCGGCTCGCCGACGTCGGGCTCGGCTACCTCAGCCTCGGCCAGCCGCTCACCACCCTGTCCGGCGGTGAGCGCCAGCGCCTGAAACTCGCCACCCGGATGGCCGACAAGGGGGGCGTCTACGTCCTCGACGAGCCGACCACCGGCCTGCACCTCGCCGACGTCGAGCAGTTGCTCGGCCTGCTCGACCGGCTCGTCGACGCCGGCAAGTCGGTCATCGTCATCGAGCACCACCAGGCGGTCATGGCCCACGCCGACTGGATCATCGACCTCGGCCCCGGCGCCGGCCACGACGGCGGCCGGATCGTCTTCGAGGGCACCCCCGCCGACCTCGTCGCCGCCCGCTGCACCCTCACCGGCGAGCACCTCGCCGCCTACGTCGGGCGCTGAGCGCCCGGCCCGGGCGGCGGTGGCCTTCGTCGAGGCAGGTGGGGTTGGGGCCGACGGGCGGGGCGGAGCCCCGATGTGGCCTGCCGGGATGGGGCGGGCGCTCCGGGTGACGGGCGCCGCGAGGCCCGCGGCGAGTGGCGGCGCGATCAACGGGGCGTCACGCTCGCGTTGTTACGCTGGGGTTCGTGACGCCGGAGGAGCTCGCCAACCTCGCGCACCTGCGTCGCGCCCGCGATCTGATGGACCGCGAGTACGCGAGCCCGCTCGACGTCGCCGCGCTCGCTCGCGCCGCGCTGATGTCGAACGCGCACTTCTCCCGGCAGTTCCGCGCGACGTACGGGGAGACGCCCTACTCCTATCTGATGACGCGGCGCATCGAGCGGGCGAAGGCGCTGCTGCGCCGCGGCGACATGTCGGTCACCGACGTCTGCATGGCGGTCGGGTGTACGTCGCTCGGCTCGTTCAGCGCGCGTTTCACCGAGCTGGTGGGCGAGACGCCGACGGCCTACCGGGCCCGGGACCACAGCGCGCTCGCGAACGTGCCGGGCTGCGTCGCGAAGGACCTCACCCGCCCCAGCCGTGGTCCGAGCAGGATCGGAGAAGCACTCCCGACGCCGGCGCCCTAGCGTTGCGGACATGGATCTCACACTTGCTCGCTGCTTCGTCCAGGTGCAGGACCCGGACCTCTCGCTGGCCTTCTACCGCGACGCGCTCGGCCTCGAGCTGCGCAACGACGTCGCCCGCGAGGGCTTCCGCTGGATCACCGTCGGCTCGGCCGCCCAGCCCGGCGTCGAGATCGTCCTCACGAACTACCTGGCCGGTAGCCCCGCCGACGGCGACGCGATCACCGCTCTCGTCGCCAAGGGCGCCATGAACGGCGTCCACTTCCACAGCGACGATCTCGACGCCATTTTCGAGAAGATCCGCGCCTCGGGTGCCGAGATCGTGCAGGAGCCGACCGACCAGCCATGGGGCACCCGGGACTGCGCCGTCCGCGACCCTTCCGGAAACCTGGTCCGCATCGACCAGCCGCCCGCCGCGAAGTAGCCGCCGGACGCCCCGGCTAGCCGTCGGCGCGGAAAGGGTTGGGTCCCGCGATGACGGTGACCCCGGTGCGGCCGCCGTCGACGTCCATGACCGTTCCGTGCACGAAGGCCGCGTCCTCGGACGCGAGGTAGACGGCCGCCGCGCCGATGGCGTCGGGGTGCCCGGGTGACCCGGCGGGCGTGCCGAGCATGAGCGCGTCGGCGGGATGCTCGACGGCGGGATCCCGGTCGGGATCGGCGATGACCCCCGGGGAGATGGCGTTGACCCGCACGCCCTGGGGCCCGAACTCGGCGGACCAGGCGCGGGTGAGCGTCTCCAGCGCACCCTTGGTCGACGCGTAGAGGGCGCCGACAGGAAGGCCGAGCCGGGCACCCCAGGAACCGAGGTTGATGATGACCCCGCCGCCCGCGGCGACCATCCGCGGCGCGACAGCCTGGGTGAGGAAGAACGGCGCCTTGACGTTGACGGCGTATACCCGGTCGAACATCGCGTCGTCCGCGGTCAGGGTGGTCGCCGGCGGATAGATGCCCGCGTTGTTGACCAGGATTTCGATGCGCCCGCCCAGCAGGTCGCTCGCCGCGTCGGCGAGTGACCTGCTGGCGCTCGCCGTGCCGTCGAGGTCGGCGTGGAGGTAGTCGGCGGTGCCGCCCGCGGCGCGGATCTGGGCGACCACCGCCTTGCCGCGAGTGTCGTCGCGCCCGGAGACGATGACGTGGGCGCCTTCGGCACCGAAGGCGACCGCGATGGACCGGCCGATGTTGCTGGTGGATCCGGTGACGAGTGCCGTCCTGTGTTCGAGTCGCTGTGACATGCGGGCGAAGCTACGGAGATATTTTTGGACCCGCAAGTCCAAAAATCTTGCCCGGCCCGCCTGGCCCGCCCGGCGCTGACGCCAGCGGCTGTCGGCCGCGGCGCGGAGCTCAGACGCCGCGCAGGTGGTCGATCAGCGCGTCCAGTGTCGCCTCCAGGTGCCAGGTGCTCCCGGACGACCTGAGCACCTGGACCCCACCCTGGATGCCGGCGACGAAGGCAGCGGCGACCCGGTCGGCGTCGAGGCGCGGGCGGATCTCGCCGGCAGCCTGCATCTGCTCGATACCGCGCCGGATGTGGGCCCGCCAGTTCGCCAGCAGGGTGCCGGTGACCTCGGCCGCGCCCGGTGTGCCGCCGACCTGGCTCATCAGCGACCCCAGGGGACAGTTGCGTCCCTGTGCCCGGTAGCGGGCCAGGACCGCGTCCCGCCAGCGCTCCCAGGCCGCCCATGAGGTCAGCGCGCCGAGGTGCGGCTGCTGGTCGGCGAGGACCCGCTCCGACTCGTACCGCGCCACCGCGAGCAGCAGCTCCTCCTTGCCGCCCGGGAAGTAGTGGAAGATCTGGCCCTTGCTCGTGCCCGTGATGGCGCGGATGTCGTCGAGGGTCGCCTCGCCGGGGTCGTCGCCGCGCAGGTACACAGCCGCGCCCTCGATGATCCGTTGCCGGGTCGCCTGCCCCTTCGTGGTGAGCGCCATCCGCTGACGCTAGCTCTTTATGGACCAGATAGTCCACTTCTTGATCCCTGGCCCACGGTCACCCACCCGCGGGAGGCCTGTGGCGGCGTTCCGTGGAAGGTTGCTCTTGGGGGTGCCGTTACCTAGGTAGCGGATCGACGGAGGAGTAACGCATGACGACCACTGAACCGACGACCACTACGACCGAGACGACAGCCAACCCGGCCACAGCACAACCGTCGGCGGACGCCGGCGCACCCGCGACAGGCAAGGGATCAGCGGCAGCGTCGGGCGCGCGCGGGCGGGTTCGGGTCGAGCAGGCGCACAAGCGGGTACGGCCACTGCTGGGCGGTGTGGTCGTCGTCGACACGGTCCGGCCGCTGCTGGTCTGGGAAGGCCCGCACTACCCCGTCTACTACCTGCCGCTGGCCGATCTGAAGGCCACGCTGGAGCCCACCGGGGAGATCGTGCGCTCCCCCAGCCGCGGCGACGCGCACCGCCACGACGTGGTCGCGGGTGAGCACCGCGCGGCCGGGGCCGCCCTGACCTACCCGGACTCGCCGTTCCCGGAGCTGCGCGACATGGTCCGGCTCGACTGGGACTCTTTTGACACCTGGCTGGAGGAGGACGAGCCGGTCTACGTCCACGCCCGCAACCCCTTCCACCGGGTCGACATCCTCTCCAGCTCCCGGCACGTCCGGGTCGAGATCGACGGGGTGACGGTCGCCGAGTCGACCCGCCCGACCGTGCTGTTCGAGACCAACATCCGCCCCCGCTACTACCTCCCGCTGAGCGACGTCCGCACCGAGCTGCTCCGCGGGTCGTCCACCAGCACCGGCTGCCCGTACAAGGGCACGGCCAGCTACTACGGGGTCGAGGTCAACGGCAAGGTCCACGAGGACGTCGTCTGGTACTACCCGGCCCCGCTGCTGGAGAGCATCCGCGTCGCGGGCCTGGTCTGCTTCTACGACGAGAAGGTCGACGTCTACGTCGACGGCGTCCACACCTGAGCGAACGCCGGCCGCGCTCGCACCGCGCGGGTATGGACGCCGGACAGCTCAGCGCGGTCGGTCGGGAGTCACCGCGTCGATGAGGGTGTCGAGGGTGTGGTCGAGCTCGGCGCGCAGGCCCGCGGGCAGCGACAAGGCGTCCTCCCACTCGTGGAGCCGGTCGTTGACGCCGCGGCTCAGGGCGTCGCCGACGTCGGTGAGCCGGACGACGACGCGGCGGCGGTCCGTCGGGTCGGGGGCCCGGTGGACCAGGCCCGCGGCGGCGAGCCGGTCGAGGGTGAGCGTCATGCCGCCGCTCGTGCGGCCGAGCACCCGGCACAGGCGGCTCGGCGCGCCTCGTCCACCGGGCGAGTGCCGGATGGTGCCGAGAACCAGGTAGTCGGCCACCGTCAGGCCGAACGGTTCAACCAGACCCTCGAGCGCGGTCGAGACGAGCATGTTGAGCCGAACCAGCCTGGCGAGCAGGCCGGCTCCCCCGGTCAGGCCGACCTCGTCCACCCACCTGGGCTCGCCCGCCGGCCCCGCCGCCTGGGTTGGCCCCGCCAGGTCCGTTCTGGTCACCGCGCTCTCAGCCATCCCGGCCGACTGTAGCGCCCGTCGGCGTCATTCCTTGATCCCAAAGCGTTCGAGGCCGAAGGCGCGGATGGCGTTGCCGCGGACGAACTTGCGGACCTCGCCCGCGTCCATGCCGGCGCCCGCGCACAGGCGGTGGGCGACGGCGCGGGAGTTCGGCCAGGTGCCGTCGGTGTGCGGGTAGTCGGTCTCGAAGACGATCTGGTCGAGTCCGACCTCGTTCCGCGAGATCAGCCCGTGCTGGTCGTCGAACAGGCAGCCGTAGACGCGGCCCTTGATGTAGCTGCTCGGCGGGTTCGGCAGGGTGGCTCCGCCACCGACGCCACCCTTCCAGACGAGGTCCATCCGCTCCAGCAGGTATGGCATCCAGCCGACCTGACTCTCGGCGTAGACGATCGTCAGGCTCGGGAATCGGTCGAGCGTGCCGGAGAAGATCCAGTCGCACAGCGACCCCTCGGCGTTCTGCGAGGAAAGCGACATGCTGACCGCCAGCGGCGCGTCCGGGGACGTCGACGGCAGCGTCGACGACGAGCCGATGTGCATCGTCACGACGGTTCCGGTCTCCTCGCAGGCCTGGAACAGCGGGTCCCACGCGCCGGAGTGGATGGAGTCGAACCCGAGCTTGCTCGGGTTCTCGGAGAACGACACCGCGTAGGAGCCCTTCGCCGCGCACCGGCGCACCTCGGCGGCGGCGAGCTCGGGATCCCACAACGGGATGAGCGACAGCGGGATCAACCGGCCCCGCCCGGCGCCGCCCGCCCATTCGTCGATCATCCAGTCGTTGTAGATCTGGATGCAGGCGAGCGCCACGTCCTTGTCCGGCCGCTCGGAGAAGCCCTGGCCGCAGAACCGCGGGAACGTGTTCGGGAAGTTGATGGCCGCCTCGACATGGTTGGCGTCCATGTCGGCGAGGCGGGCGTCGCGCTCGTAGGTGCCCGGCCGGAAGTCCTCGTAGATGGCGGGGAGGTTCTTGACCTCGGCCGGCGGTACCCCGGCCGAGGCGTGCAGCAGGCCGGTCGGGTAGACGAGGTCGCCGTAGAGCCACAGGTCGCACCAGTGGCCGTCGGGCGCGTCGCGCTCGAAGCCGTAGTGGCCGCCGGCGAAGTGCAGCTTGAGCTTCTCCCGCACCACCTTCGGCCCACGGTCACGCATCGCCGCCGGCAGCTCCCGCTGCCACAGGTCGCGCGGCTCCAGGATGTGGTCGTCCACGGAAATGATCTTCGGCAGTTCCTCCGGGGCCGGGGTGACCGGTCCGGTGACGGTCGTGGGCGCGGTGGTGTCGATGACGGCCATGGCCATTCCCCCTTGCGCTGTGCGGCGTGCTCCGTGCGAGGCGAGGATTGCGAATCGCTTTTCGGAAAGTTACTTTTCGCCGAGCGACCTGTCGAGACCCACGCCACACCCATCGCCGCGACGGCGGGATGGCCTGGCGTCAAAGCCCTGGGATCAGGAAGGGGGAACGGTGCCGGAAGCGAAGCCGGAGGTAAAGATCGTCTCAGTGGGGGACGTGCCGTGGAACGAGGTGAAGGCGCAGACGCACGCCGACGGGCGGCGGGTGTCGGTCTGGGAGAAGTTCCTCGAGTGGTCAGGGGAACGGATGGTCATCTACGCCCGCTACGACCCGGGGATGATCGTCGAGCGACACGGCCACCTGTCGGACCACTTCGTCTTCGTCGTCGCCGGCGAGGTCCTCATCGGCGACCGCCCCTGCCCCGCGGGCACGCACATCACCCTGGAGCACGGCGCGGTCTTCGGACCACTGGTGGCCGGGCCCGAAGGCGCCACCCTCTACGAGATCATGACCGGGGACCCACGGGCCGTGCCCGCTGACCCCACGGGATTTACCGAGCTCCTGACCAGGCAGGGCGTCCAACCGCTACCCAACCCACCCGTACCGTGGCCCGACTGGCTGGCGCCGCGTACCGATTCGGAGGCCGCCCCAGAATCCGCTTCAGATCGGCCAGGCTGATCCGGCGGGCCCGGTCGCCGGGTCCGGTCGCCGGGTCCGCCATAGTCGCGGCCGATTTGTGTCGACGAATCATCCTTGGGAGGCACGGCACTTGTCCCGGTGCTGGCAGGTAGCGTCGGCACGTCCACGGGAACCGTGGACCAGGCCGACCATCGGTTCTCGCCCCGACACGGCCAGGAAGACCGGCGAAAAGTGTCGGTAGCGACCGCGACAATCACCCGGCAGCGCCGAACACAAGGAGACCGCTGTGGGTGCGTGGGGACCGGGACACTTCGACAACGACGGCGCGCTCGACTTTGTCGATGACCTCCTCGACGCGCCGGCCGAGAACCGGGTCGATCTGGTCGAACGGTTGCTGGCGCGGGTCGTCGACGGCGAGCACCACCCCGCCATCGACGACGGCTCGCACGTCGTCGTCGCGGCGGCGCTGATCGCCGCGCAGTGTCCGGGTGGCGAGCCGGTCAGCGACGCCCGCTGGCCGCTGGAGCCGCTGCCCGCGTTCCCCGCCGACCTTCGCTCGCTCGCGGTCGAGGCGCTGGACAGGGTGCTCTCCGACGGCTCCGAACTGGCCGAGCTGTGGTCGGAGGCCGCGGGCGCCGAGGACTGGCGGCGGGCGGTCCTGCGGCTTCGCCGCGTTCTGGACCAGCCGATGCCGGGCGAGGTCCCGTTGTTCGAGGTGTAGCGACGGCCACCCGCCGCCGTGCCCACGGCCTTCGGTCACCGTTCCGGGCGAGCCCGACCCAGCTCCGCGCCACCGCGAGAAGTCGCCTGGTCCGTGCACGGTAACGTCGCAGGGTCAGCCATACCGGGGACAAGCCGGACGGCACGTGACGTCGATGGGAAGGGCGGATCAGTGACGCAGCCGGGGATCTTCGGGCTTGGGGCGCCGGAGCACAGCTACCTGGAGTTCGACCTCCGGGACGGCATTTCCGCGGTGGACCTGGCGAAGGCGGTCGCGGGGCTGGTCGGGCCGCTGTCGACCGGGGGTGGCGTCAACCTGGTGGTCGGGTTCCGGCCGGAACTGTGGGCGCAGGTCGCGCCCGATGGCCTGCCCGCCGGCGTCACCGGCTTCAACGAGCCGATCGTCGGTGCCGACGGCTTCGAGATGCCCGCCACCCAGCACGACGCCCTGCTGTGGATCGCCGGGGCCAACCGGACCGCCGTCTACACCAACGGCCTCGACGTGATCAGCGCGCTCGACGGCGTCGCCACGGTCGCCACCGAGGTCGGTGGCTGGGTGTACGCCCACGACCGCGACCTCACCGGCTTCATCGACGGCACCGAGAACCCGTCGATGCTGGCGGCGCCCGGCGTCGCGATCGTCCCCGACGGGCCGGGTGCCGGCGGCAGCGTGCTGCTGTTCCAGAAGTGGACGCACGACACGGCGAGCTTCGCGGCGATCGGTGTCACCGAGCAGGAGAAGGTCATCGGCCGCACCAAGGCCGACAGCGTCGAGCTCGACGAGTCCGTCATGCCGGCGACCTCGCACGTCTCGCGCACCGTCGTCGAGGAGGACGGCGAGGAGCTGAAGATCTTCCGCCGCAACACCGCCTACGGCACGGTCACCGACCACGGCACGATGTTCGTCGGCTTCGCCGCCGAGCAACGCATCCTCGACCTCATGCTGCGCCGCATGGCGGGCGCCACCGAGGACGGCCTGCGCGACGCGCTGACCCGGTTCACCACCCCGGTCAGCGGCGCCTACTACTTCATCCCGGCCGTCCCGGCCCTCTCCGGCTTCGCCCCCGAAGACGCCGGCTAAGGCTGGCGGGGACGCACACCTCAGCGGGCGGCCGGCTCGTCGGGAGCGCGGAAGGGCGAGCCAGGGGTGTAGGCATCGGTGCGGACGAGACGGTGGGCGAACAGCCACCGCCCCTCGGCCGGGACCAGGATGTCGCGATAACGGCCCCAGTGGTCCGGGCCGGTGGCCGTCAGCACGGCGAAGTAGGCCGACGTGGTGATCCGCTCGGGCGTCACTGAGTCGAACCGCAGATTCGCGACGAAGTGTCGAATGAACGCCCTACCCGCCGCCGGACCGCTGCCCGCCGGCGCGGCGCCGTTGCCTGCCGGCGCACCGACCTCGGCCCCGAGGCCACCGACGCCGCCAAGACCGGAGCCCGGCCTTGGCGCCGTGGTGGCGGCGGTCAGGGCCTGCACCCCGGAAAGCCGGGCGATGATCTCCGCTCGGCCGCGGGCCGTCCAGCCGCCCTTGGTCTCCAGCACGCCGTCGGCGGTGAAACAGGCCGCGAGATCGTCGAGCAGAAGCCGGTCGCCGCTGTGGCTGTACGTCGCCACCGTGTCCCGTACCTGCTCGCGCGCGACCAGCTCCCACAGTTCCATGGCGCGTCAGCCTATGGCGCCCGATCCCGGCGAGTCGCCCGGTTCGACCCTCGCGGTGCCGGTCAGCGGCGRCGCGGGCCGGGTCAATGATCATTTGGGAACGCCGACGGGCGCCTGTCAACAGCGTGGACAACGCCGCCTCGCCTCGCGGTCCGGCGTGCCCCGGCAGAGGAGAGCCGCCGTCGGCGTTACGTTTCCCGGGTAGCGGACCCTCGTCCGCCGCCCGGCCTCACCACCGCGATCGAGGCCTCCTGGGATCCCCCGACGGACGAAGGAAGCGAACTGCGTTGAGCTGGAACGACACCGTCATCGCGGAATTCCGCGCGAACAACGGGACCGTCACCACTGGCGGCTTCGGCCGCAGCCTGATCCTGCTGCACAGCATCGGCGTGCGCACCGGCGTCGAACGCGTCAACCCGGTGCTGGGCCGCCGATCCGGCGACGACTGGGTCGTCGCCGCGTCGTTCGCCGGAGCCCCCACGCATCCGGCCTGGTATCACAACCTGATCGCCCACCCCGACACGACGATCGAGACCAGCGACGGCGCCGTCGAGGTCACCGCGACCGAGATCACCGGCGCCGATTACGACGACGAGTGGTCCGGGTTCGTCGCCCAGTCGGACGCCTTCGCCGAGTACCAGAAGAAGGCCGGCGACCGCCGCATCCCCCTCCTCCGCCTCCGCCGCCGCGTCCCCGCGGCAGCCTGACGGCCGTCGCCGGCCGGCGGCCGGCGGCCCACCGCGAACACCAGGAAATTCGGCGTCGAAACCGGTGCCGGAAGAGCCCGCGGACGACGACGAGGCCTCCCCGAACTCGGGGAGGCCTCGCGTCATTCGGTCCTTCGGTCGTTCGGTCCTTCGGTCGTTCGGCCCGAGCTGGTCGGGCTCCGCTCAGACCTTTGCGGCGGCCGCGTGGCCCCGGGCCAGGAAGTGCTTGTAGGCGCCGTTGGTGTAGGTCGACCAGGCGGTCGGGCCCTGGCGGTGGCAGACGCGCTTGGCGGCCCAGGCGTTGTTGGAGATGTCGTAGAGGTTGCGCCCGCCGACGAGGTCGCTGTTGGCCCACAGGTTGACCTGCCACAGGCCACGCGAGTCCTCGATCCCGGTCGCGTGGGCGTGCGTGTTGCCACGCGACTCGGCCAGGGCGATGGCCACCCAGGTGCCCGTCGACACGCCACGGCAGCCGGCAAGGCCTGCCCGCTTCGCGGCGGCGGCGATGGTGGTGTCGGAGACGGTCGCGGCGCTGGCCGGAGAGGCAGCCATCAGCCCGCCGGTAGTGACGACGGCCCCCGCCGCGACGATGGCGGCGAGGCGGTTGCGCAGGCTGCTCTTGCGGTTGCGTCGGATCGACAAGAAATGGCTTTCCCGCTACACCAACGGAACACGCGCACACCAACAGCGAGAACGATGCTGGAATGGCGCGGTGGCGCCCTGGCCATCCTGAGGCCGGGACGCGCCTGGAGAACGCAGCTTCCCTGCTGGCATCCTTCCGGCTGAGCCCGGTTCCGGGCTCCTCCGTTTCTGCCCCGCGATAAAGAGACGACATGCACCGGGACCGTGGGCAGACGCGGCGTCGGTCCGGTGTTTCGCACGGCCCGGGAAAGGTGCGCCCCGGGCCGGACGAGAGCAAACATAAGCGGGTGCGGGCCCCGAAGGCAAACACGAATCGTGGCCTCCTACGGTCCCGATCGTTGACCCTCCGTGTCTCTCGCTCTCCTTCAGCGCTTTCCATTACACCATCGTGACCGGCGCCACAATCAGCCTCGAATTCCACCTGTCCACAACGCGACCGATCGGCCACCTTCCGCGATACACATTCACGTATTGAACAGAGTCTGATGCACAACGTCTTCACCCGAAGATTTCGATCTCATCATGAACGCCACCCGCTCTCGCTTCATCTCGCTCCGCTATCGGAAGAGGGTGGCGCCGGTCTGGACCGGTCGGGGACGACGAGCCTCCCGCGAGGCGTTCGGGATCAATGCCGGGAATGCGCGCGGCACGGGCTGAGGCGGCGCCGCGGGATGCCGGGGAAAGTGCCGCACGGGGGCGAGGATGGACGCCTGCCCACTGGCTCGCGTCATCCACTCCCGGCCGAGAACCGTCGGCATGCGCGAAACGAGGTATTTCATGTCCCGACGCCTTTTCACCTCGGAATCGGTCACCGAGGGCCATCCCGACAAAGCGGCCGACCAGATCAGCGACGCACTACTCGACGCCTACCTCGGCGGTGACCGGCGTTCCCGGGTCGCGGTGGAGACGCTGCTCGCCGCCGGCCGGGTCCACGTCGCCGGCGAGGTGACGACCAGCGCGGACGTCGACGTCGTCGCCACCGTGCGCCGCACGCTCGCCGGCATCGGCTACGACGCGGCCACCGGTTTCGACGCCGCCACGGTCGACGTGCTGGTCTCCATCGGCGCCCAGTCGCCCGACATCGCCCAGGGCGTCGACAACGCCTACGAGGCCCGCACCGGGCTCGGCCCCGCTGGCCGCCAGGGCTCGCGAGCCGGCGAGGACAGCGGTGACGTCGACGAGCTGTCCCGTCAGGGTGCCGGCGACCAGGGCATCATGTTCGGCTACGCCACCGACGAGACGCCGGACCTGATGCCGCTGCCGATCACGCTCGCGCACCGGCTGGCCAGCCGCCTCGCCGCCGCCCGGCATGACGGCGCGCTCCCCTACCTGCGTCCCGACGGCAAGACCCAGGTCACGATCGAGTACGACGGCGACCGGCCGATCCGCCTCGACACGGTCGTCCTCTCCGCCCACCACGCCCCCGGCGTCGACCTGGACGGACAGCTGGCACCCGACGTCCGCTCCCAGGTCGTCGAGCCTGAGCTCAAGCGGCTGGTCGAGGAGATCAGCGGCCTGGGCGGCCGGCTCGGCGAGCTGGAGGTGGACGGATACCGCCTGCTGGTGAACCCGACCGGCCGGTTCGAGGTCGGCGGCCCGGTCGGCGACGCGGGCCTCACCGGCCGCAAGATCATCATTGACACCTATGGCGGCTCGGCCCGGCACGGCGGCGGCGCGTTCTCCGGCAAGGACCCGTCGAAGGTCGACCGGTCGGCGGCGTACGCGCTGCGCTGGGTCGCGAAGAACGTGGTGGCGGCGGGCCTGGCCCACCGGGTGGAGCTGCAGGTCGCCTATGCCATCGGCAAGGCCGAGCCGGTCGGGCTGTTCGTCGAGACGTTCGGCACCGAGCAGGTGCCGCCGGCCGCGATCGCCCGGGCCGTCGCCGAGGTGTTCGACCTGCGCCCGGCGGCGATCATCCGCGACCTCGACCTGCTGCGCCCGATCTACCGGCAGACCGCCGCCTACGGCCACTTCGGCCGTTCGCTGCCCGACCTCACCTGGGAGCGCACCGACCGCGCCGCCGCCCTGCGGGCCGCCACCTAAGACCAAGTCCGAACCGTGGCGGATGGCCGTCCCTATAGGCGTCCTGAGGTGACACGGTCCACACCCGGTCGTCCGAAGTGTGTCAGTTCGACGTGCCTATGGGCACGTCCATCCGCCACGGTCGGCGCTCGGCCGGCCGGGATGTCGTCGTGAGGCCAAGGGATGACCTCGGCCCAACCTCGACCGGCCGGCCAGCGGCCACTCAGCCGTGTCGACCCGGATACTCAGTGTGAGAATGCGGGAAGGCGGCGAGCTCTTTCACAACGGACAGGCCGGGTCAGTGGCCGCCGGCGGCCTCGACCAGCTCGGTGAGGACGCCTCCGAGGCCCTTCGGGTGGATGAAGGCGATGCGGCTGCCCGAGGTGCCGTGCACCGGGGTCTTGTTCACCAGGTCGAAGCCGGTGACGGTGAGCGACGCGAGCGCCGCGTCGATGTCGTCGACGCCGTAGGCGATGTGGTGGATGCCCGGGCCACGCTTGGCCAGGAACTTGCCCACCGGGGTGTCGTCCCGGATCGGCTCCAGCAGCTGGACGTAGGAGCCACCGGTGTCACCCGCGTGCACCAGCAGCATCGCCTCGCGCACGCCCTGGCGCTCGTTGGTCTCCTGATGCACGCACTTCAGGTTGAACGCCTGCTCGTAGATCGGGATGGTCTCGGTCAGCGACGCCACCGCGATCCCAACGTGATCAATCCTGGTCAGCACGCCAGCCAGCGTCCCGCGCTACCGCCCGCCGCGTCCACCGATACACGAGGTGACCTAGCGGACGTCGCCCCCAATCCCACGCTTTCCCACCAGCGAATCCCCGCTCCCGCTGCCGGTCACGGGCACCGTCCGGGCCCGGTCGGTCGTTCGGGAGCCCTTCGGACTCGTTCACCGATCGCTGTCGGAGAGCCGACCACCGCGTTGCCGGCGCCAAATGCCGCCGATAGTCATAGTGTTCGCGAGGCCATCGACCCGGGTGAGAACACCACAGGCCCACCGTTTCCCGCCCGTACCGCCTTCCGCACGCTCCAGGACCTCCAGGAACTTCAGGAACTTCAGGAACTCCAGGACCTTCCAGAACTCCACGAACCCGTCGAGACTCCGAACGGACCCACCGACTCCGTTCGGAGACACGAGGAGAGCTGACGAGCGTGGCGAGCGACGCCGGGGAACGGCAACGCCGATCGCGTCGGACACGCCGTGACACGGTCACGGACGGATTACGCACGCTGCTCGTCGACCCGCGCGGGTGGCGGGTGCTGTGCGGGGCCGCGGCCGTCGCCGCGATGTGCCTGGGGATTGCCGGCCAGTGGCTGATGTACACGGCGGCCGGCGGCGGCGGGCCGTTCGGCGGCCATTTCCTCGACCTGCTCTACGGCTCCCTCGGCCTGTTCGTCTTCCAGCCGCCCGACCTGCCCGACACGGCACTGTCGGCGCCCCTGCAGGTGGCACGGTTCCTCGCCCCGGCGGCGACGCTGTACGCGCTCGCCGACGCGCTCGTGCTGCCGGTCGCCCGGCTGCGGGCCCGGCTCGCCCATGGCCACGCGGTCGTCTGCGGCGACGGGCCAGGCGCGCTCGCGCTCATCGCGAAGCTGCGCGCCGAGCGCGCCCAGGTGGTGCTCGTGGCTCCCGGCGCCCACGCGGAGCTCGCCGGCCTGGTCGGCGACCAGCGGGTCACCGTGCTCGCCGGTGACCCGACCGTCGCGGCGGTGCTGCGCCGCGCCGGCGTCGCCCGCGCCGACCGGCTCTACGTGACCGGGCCCGCGACCGGCCGCAACGCGGCCGTGTTGATCACCGCCGCCACCATCGCCACCACCGCCGGGCGCCACCGGTCCACCCCGTTGCGCTGCTACGCCGAGGAGTCCGACCCGGACGTACTCGACGCGCTGTGGATCCTGCTGCTACGCCAGCCGGCGAGTGACGCGGTCACCGTCGGCTTCTTCAACACGGCGCGCCTCGGCGCCCGGCTGCTGCTCGACGACCTCGCGCCGGCCTGGACGCCGGCGGGCGGCGGGCCTGTCGTCGTCGCGGGCCTGTCGCCGTTCGGCCAGGAGCTGCTGCTCCAGATCGCCCGGCGACGCAGGCAGATCCTCGGCGAGAACGCCTCCCGGCTGCCCGTCGTCGTCGTCGACGAGCGCGCGAGCGCGGCCGTGCACGCGCTGCGCGCCCGCTACGAGGTCCTCGACGCGCTGCTCGACCTGGACTGCCACGACGTCCGCGCCGACGAGGCGGACCTTGACCGGCGCGCGCATGCCCGCGCGACCGGCGCCGGCTTCGTCGAGCAGATCTTCGTCTGCTACGGCGACGAGGAGTTGGCGTTGCGCAAGGCACTCGCGACGGCCCGGCCGCCGACCCGCCGGTCGGTCGTGGTCCGGGTGGACAGGGGAAGCCCGCTCGGGGACGCGCTGCGCCCGGGCAGGCAGGAGGGGCAGGGCCCGATGGACGCGCTCTACGACGACATGGTCATCTTTCCGCAGCTCGATGCCGCCTGCGATCCTGATGACGTGTCCGACGACCGGCTGGAGGCCTGGGCCGAGGCGATCCACGCCGACTACTGCCGCCAGCGGCTGGAGTCCGGCGAGGCCAGCGACGACAACGAGGCGCTGGTCGCGTGGGAGAACCTGCCGGAGAAGTACCGCTCCAACAACTACGACCAGGCCCGGGACATCGAGACCAAGCTGAACCTGATCGGCTGCGCCAGCGCCCGGATGACGTCGGACGCGCCGTCGTTCACGTTCACCCCGGAGGAGGTGGAGCTGCTGGCCCGCCACGAGCACGAGCGCTGGATGCGCAACCGGCTCGCGCACGGCTGGCGCGGCGGCGACGCCCGGGACAACGAACGGCTGATCCACCCCGACATCCGGCCGTATGACGAACTGTCCACGGAGACGAAGGACAAGGACGCCCAGATGGTGCGCCTGATCCCCCGGCTGCTCGCCAGCGCCGGTTACCGCGTCGTCCGGTCCGCCGACGCGCCCTCCTCCTAGGAGGTTGCGACCCGGACCTGAGCCAGCCCCGACGGGTGGACGGCTGGGATCCTGGAGGAGTGACCATCCTGCCGATCCGGGTCCTGGGTGACCCCATCCTTCGCACCCCCGCCGACCCTGTCACGGACTTCGACGACCGGCTGCGCCGCCTCGTCGACGACCTGATCGAGACGATGTACGCGGCGCCGGGGGTGGGGCTGGCCGCGCCGCAGGTCGGCGTCGGCCTGCGGCTGTTCGTGTTCGACACCGACTGGCAACCGAACCGGCCGGACCGGCACGAGGACGACGACGCCGCCGACGATGCAGACCGGCCACGGCGGCGGCGACCGCGGGTCGTCGCGAACCCGGTCCTCGAGCTCGGCCCCGGTGAGCAGACCGACCAGGAGGGCTGCCTGTCGGTGCCCGGCCACCACTACGCGACGACCCGGGCGGCAAGCGCCACGGTGCGCGGCGTGGACGCGCGCGGCGAGCCGGTCGAGTACTCCGGCACCGGCCTGCTCGCCCGCTGCCTGCAGCACGAGTCCGACCACCTGGCCGGCTCGCTCTACCTCGACCGGCTCACCGGCCTCGCCCGCCGTTCCGCGGCCCGCGCCCTGCGCGACCCGGCGTTCCCCGCGCCGGGCCAGCCGGGCGCGCAGCTACAGCCGGACCCCGGCCAGCCAGGCGACGACGACGGGGGTGGCTTCCTCGCGGCCCTGCGGCGCCGTCGCTGACGTCGGCCACCGGCGCGGCGCAGGGTGGGTCGTATCGTGCGAGACATGGCGATCGACCTGCGCAGCGACACGGTGACCCGGCCGACGGCGGACATGCGCCGAGCGATGGCCGAGGCCGAGGTCGGCGACGACGTCTACGGCGAGGACCCGTCGGTGCGCGCGCTGGAGGAGCACACGGCCGACCTGCTCGGCCACGAGGCCGCGGTGTTCGTCCCGAGCGGGACGATGGGCAACTTCTGCGCGCTGCGAGCGAGCGCCGAGATCGGCACGGAGATCATCGCCGACGCCGAGGCGCACATCGTCACCTACGAGCTCGGCGGCCTCGCCGCGCTCGGCGGGGTGCAGACCCGGACGCTGCCAGGGCTCGCCGGCCCGTTGGACCTCGCCGAGCTCGCCGCGCAGATCCGGCCGCGCACCGCGCCGAAGACCTACAACATGGTCCCGACCAGCGTCGTCGCCGTGGAGAACACCCAGGCCCGCGCCGGCGGGCGGATCTGGCCGCTCGACCGGCTGGAGCGGCTGCGGGAGATCACCGACGACGCCGGCGTGGTGCTGCACTGCGACGGCGCCCGGATCTGGAACGCGGCGGTCGGCCTCGGGGTGGAGCCGCGCCGCCTCGGCGAGTTGTTCGGCACGCTGTCGGTCTGCCTGTCGAAGGGGCTGGGTGCCCCGGTCGGCTCGCTCGTCGTCGGCGACGCCGAGCACATCGACCGGGCCCGGGTGTGGCGCAAGCGGCTTGGCGGCGGGATGCGCCAGGCCGGTGTGCTCGCCGCGGCCGGCCTGTACGCGCTGCGTCACCACCTGGATCGGCTCGCCGACGACCACCGGCGCGCCGCCGAGCTCGCCGCGACGCTCGCGGACGCGGCTCCCGGCCGCGTCGAGCCGAAGCTGGTCGAGACGAACATGATCTTCGTCTCGGTCCCGGACGCGGAGGACTTCGCCGCGCGGGCGGCCGCGGCGGGGGTGCTCGTCGGCACCTCCGGGCCGACGTCGCTGCGGCTGCTCACCCATCTCGACGTGGACGATGACGATATCCGCGCGGCGGGCGCCGTTCTGGCCCGGCTGCTGACCGCTTAGGCCACCCACCCGACAGTCAGTAACGATCGGTGACGACACCGCCGGCCCGAACGGGCCAACGTGTCGGCTGGGTTACGTAACCGGGACGCGCCCTAGACGCGGAAACGACACCCCCGCGCGGTTTCGGACGGACAATCGCCGCCATGACCCTTCCCGCGCCCGCAGCCGCGGGCGGCGCCATCGCCACCGACCCGACCGCGGCCGACGTCACGACGGCCCAGACCGCGGCCTGCCTCACCGCGGAGGCACCCGGTGACGGCGGCTCGGGCACCTCCGGGGCGCGAGGCATGGTGACGCCGGGCTTCGAGCCGGTGCGAGTGGCGTTCGAACGGGTCCTGGCCGAGGCGGCGGGCACCGGCGCGGCCGTGGCGGCCTGGCACGAGGGCGCCTGGGTCGTCGACCTGTGGGGCGGAACCGTGGACGCGGCCGGCACGGCGCCGTGGGACCGCGACAGCATCGTCATGCCGTACTCGGTGACGAAGCCGTTCGCCGCCGTGTGCGCGCTGCTGCTGGTGGAACGCGGCCAGCTCGACCTCGACAGCCGCGTCGACCGGTACTGGCCGGGCTTCGCCTCGCCAGCGACCGTCCGGCATGTGCTGGCCCACCAGGCAGGTCTCGTCACGCTGGACCGGCCGCTGCCGACGGCGGCGCTGTTCGACTGGGACCTGGTCTGCGCCGCGCTCGCGGCCCAACAGCCCCTGTGGACGCCTGGGACGGCGCACGGCGAGTCGGCGTTGTTCTACGGCCACCTCGTCGGCGAGCTGGTCCGGCGCGTCGACGGCCGTCGGCTCGGCACGTTCCTGCGCGAGGAGGTGTGCGAGCCGCTCGGGCTCGATTTCGCGGTCGGTCTCACGCCCGCGGAGCAGGCCAGGGCCGTCGAGCTCACCGGGCTGGACGCGGCGTTCCGCCTACGGACCGCCGACGGGCGTCCCGAGCTCTACCGGCGGGCGATCGGCAACCCGCCCGGCATCCAGGACGGTGCCGTGGTCAACAGCGCCGCGCTGCGGGTCGCCGAGATCCCGGCGGTCAACGGGCACGGCACCGCCCGCGCCGTCGCCGGGCTGTACGCCGCGCTGCTGTCCGGCCAGTTGCTCGGCCCCGACCTGCTCGCCGAGGCCACGACGGCGCAGTGCAGCGGTCCCGACCGGGTCATGGGCGGCATGAACGCCTGGGGGCTGGGTTTCGGCGTCGACGGCGACGGTTTCGGCATGGGCGGCCTTGGCGGCAGCCTCGGCTGGGCCAGCCGGTCCGGCCACTACGCCTATGCCTTCGTCACCGGATCCCTGGGCGATCACGCTCGTTCCGACGCCGTCGAGAACGTGCTGCGCGGCTGCCTCGGCCTCCCGCCGCTCGCCGAGTAACCGTCAGCCGGGTAACCGTCAGTCGCCGCGGCCCGCCCACCTGGACGGCTTGCCTGGCCGCAAGTCACGCTGGCAGGAAGCTGCCGGGCGATCGTCGGGGCTCCTGGGCCCGTGCGCCATCGGGCCCCGTTAGCGTGCGCGGTGAGGAATCCGGCTCATGGCCATGGCCGGGCCCACGCGCACAGGGAGGTACCCGGTGATGACCGCGCTCGCGGTGGTAGCCCTGGTGCTGGCCGGACTGGTCGCCGGCACGATGACGGTCGGGCTGGTGGCGATCCGGCCGGCGATGCACTCGTTGCCGGTGGCGTCGTACATCACCGTCAAGCAGGCGTTCGACGCCAGCTACCCACGGTTCATGGTGCCGCTGCAGCTCGCGGCGCTGGTCACGTCGCTCGCGCTGACGGTCACCGCCGCCGTCGACGACTCCACCACCTCGGCGGCGCTCGCGGGCGTCGGGTTCGTCCTGCTGCTGGTCAACGTCGTCGTCACGGTCCGCGGCGACCTGCCGATCAACATCGCGATGGCGTCCTGGCGCCCGGAGGAGCCGCCGGCGGACTGGGAGCGGCACCGGGTGCGCTGGGACCGGTTCAACGCGATCCGCACCGCCGCCGCCGTGACGGGCCTCGTCCTGCTCGCCGCCGCGGCCACCGGCGTCTGACACTCGTCGGCTGCCGCCGCGTCGCGGATGTCACTCCCAGTGGGATGGCCCGCGCGCGACCGATACCATCACGGCGGGGCGGTGTTCCGTCCCACCGGCCGCGCGCGACGCATGCACGAAGGGTCCACGGTGAGCGACATCGACTCGGCACACCACTCCAAGCCCATGTCCTGGGTCATGGTGCTGGTCATCACCATCGGTACCGTCATCGGCACCGTCGGAGTCTGCATGGCCTCCTGGCCGGTCTCGATCATCGGGGCCGCCATCGTCGTCCTCGGTGGCATCGCCGCCCTGGTCACCGGGATCATGGAAGACGTGGACGAGCACCCCAGCCGCGACCTCTGGCCGATCGGCGGGCGCGACGCCTCGTACCGGCGCCAGATCTCTGCCTGAAGCCGGCCTGACCGCCGAGGTCGAGCACCGATCGACGACCGACATCGATCGACGACCGAACCGGCCACCGCGAGACCCGGCCGATGCCCGGCAAACGAAGCGGCCTAGTTCCCTGACGGGGAGCGGGCCGCTTCGTCGTCTTCGGTAACCTGGCCCGATTCCGGCTCCGGAGCCGCCGGGCCGTGCGATCATCGCCGGTAACCGCGCCGCGCCCGGCGGGGCGGACGGACCCGTGAAGGGCCGCCGGTGAGCGACTTACCCACGCCACACCACTCCAAGCCGCTGTCCTGGGCCATGGTGCTGATCATCAGCATCGGCTTCGCCGTCGGGACCGTCGGCGTCTGCATGGCCTCCTGGACGATCTCGATCGTCGGCGCGGCGGTCGCCCTCGTCGGCGCCATTGCCGCCCTGGCCACCGGGATCATGGAGGACGTCGACGAGCACCCCAGCCGCGACCTCTGGCCGATCGGCGGGCGTGACCCGTCCCGCCGCCGGCCGCGCCAGCTCTCCCCCTAGACGGGGTCGGTGAGGACGCAGCGCGACCGCGAGTAGATCGTCGGCATGCACTTGTTGCAGTGCACGCACAGCGACCTCGTGCTCGCGTTCGCGCGCAGCCGGTTGACGAGGTCCGGCTCGCGCAGCAGCGCCCGCGCCATGGCGACGAACTGGAAGCCCTCGGCCATCGCCGTGTCCATCCCGGCCTTGTCGGTCACGCCGCCAAGCAGCACCAGCGGCATCGTCAGCGCGGCCCGGAACTGGCGGGCGTGGTCGAGCATGTACAGCGGCTGGTACGGATAGGCCTTCAGGAACCTCGGGCCGACCAGCCGCAGCCCCGCCCTCGTCACGCCGTGGAACGCGCCCGCGAACTCGCGCACCGGCGCGTCCCCCCGGAACAGGTACATCGGGTTGAGCAGCGAGCTGCCGCAGGTGAGGACCAGCGCGTCCAGCGACCCGTCGTCCTGTAACAGGCGGGCCACCTCGACCGACTCGTCCAGCCACAGGCCGCCGTCGACCCCGTCGTCCATGTTCAGCTTCGCCAGGATCGCGAGCTGACCGCCGACCTCGGCCCGCACCGCGGCGGCGATCTCGCGGGCGAACCGCGCCCGGCCCTCGAGGTTCCCGCCGTAGCCGTCGGTGCGGTGGTTCAGCTTGGGCGAGAGGAAGGCGCTGGCCAGGTAGTTGTGGCCGAAGTGCAGCTCGACGGCGTCGAAGCCGGCGTCGGCGGCGAACCGGGCGGCCTCGGCGTGCGCCTTGACGATCCGCTCGATGTCGTCGGTGCTGGTCGCCCTGGTCATCGAGCCGAACGGGCTGAACCGCCGGGTCGGGGCGAGCGACGGCAGCCGGTTCGAGGCGCCGTTGGCGACCGGGCCGGCGTGGCCGAGCTGCGCGGACACGGCGGCCCCGGTGGCGTGCACCGCGTCCGTGAGCCGGCGCAGGCCAGGCACGGCCTCCGGGCGCATCCAGATCTGGTGGCGGTCGGTGCGGCCCTCGGGCGCGACGGCGCAGTACGCCACCGTCGTCATGCCGACGCCGCCCGAGGCGGGCGCGACGTGATAGGCAATCAGATCGTCGGTCACCAGCGCCTTGGGCGTCCGGCCCTCGAAGGTCGCCGACTTGATCACCCGGTTGCGCAGGGTGATGGGTCCGAGCCGCGCGGGCGCGAACACGTCCGGCGCGGCCGACGGCGACACCAGGGCGCCCCCGGTGGGCAGGTCCTTCGGAGTCGTTCCGTTCGAGGTCGTGCCGGAGGCGTTCGCGCTGCTCGCGGCCTGGCCGGGCGGCGGCGCCGGATCCGCCGCGGCGGGGCCGGCGTCCCAGGCGGCGGCCTCGCCGCCGGTCCAGCCGGCCGGCGCGGAACCAGTGGCGTGGATCATAGGGGTCACTATCCTCCGCGCACGCCGCGCGCGGCACCGTTCGCGCGCATTCGGGCCACCGAATCTGATGGACCGTCAGAAACGATGGTCGAGGGGTTCATGGTGCGGACGACCCCGCTTCCGCGCGCGTCGCCGTGGCCGCCACCGCCAGTCGCGGGTCAGCGCCGACTACTCTCGACGGAGGAGCAAGAGTCGGTGCGGCCACCGTTGCGGACGATTCGTCGGCGCCCGGCGAGTGCTTCGCGTTTGGGCGCGCTCGTCGCGCCCAAAGTCAGGCTGTGGCAGGAACGGAGACGACGACGGAGACAACAGCGACGCCGGCGACCGCAGCCGGTCCGGCAGTACCAATCCCCGCCCAGCCGGAGGCCGAATCGCAGACCGATCCGGAGTCCCTGGTCGCCAGCATCCTGGACGACGTCGCGCATCTTCTGCCCGAGCAAGCACCGCTGAGCTTCTTCGTGCATCACAACACGCTGCACGCATTCGAGGATCTCCCCTTCCAGGACGGCGTCGTGCACGCCTCCGAGTTGTTGGGCACGCAGCCCTTCCAGACCGAGCGGGCGTTCTCCGAGCACCTGCGCAGCGGCCGGATCCGTGAGGACGACGTACGCGCCGTACTTGCCCCCCATGACGAGGTTGACGGCGACGTCGAGGTGGTACCCGGCGGRCCGACTCTGGCCGAGTTTCGGCGTCGGCGTCTCACCACCCTGTTTGAGATCCCGCACGGCGCCGGGCTGCGCTGGCTGCTGGAGGACGACGACGCCCGTCATCGCTGCCACCCCTTGGTGGACGACGCCCGCCGGGCCGCGCTCCGGCGCCAGGCCGGACGGATCTTTGAGGCGCGCGGCGGCGGTGGCCAGGACACCCCCGGATTCCCCGACACCGCCGGCTCCCCTGCGTCCGGCCGTCCGGATGGTCAGCGTCAGGCCCAGGTCCGCCGCCCCGCGACGGGCAGTCGTGGACCGCGCCACAACAGCCCGGGCCGCCACGAAGCAGCGCGGAGCGCGTCCCGGCGAGGCGCTGCCCGGACCGCCGGGCGATGGGGACGCCCCAGGTGGACAGGACACGGTCAGGCCCTGCCCGGTCAGCCGATGCCCAAGGCTCGGCTCCTGGCCGAGGTATGGGAGACCCTGGAACGCCAGCGCCCGCCAGCACCCGCCGTTGCCGCGCCGGTTCGGCGCCGCGACCAGATTCTGCGCCTGCTGGGTGTGGACACGGATGAGTTCGTGCATCCGGTGCTGATTCGGTTGTGCTCCGCTTTTCTTGATCAAGGTATCGCGTACTGGCAGATGCCGCAGCGCGAGGACGGTCTGCTGGGCGTTTTCCGGCGGCTGTTCAGCCTGCCCGGCGGTCGGCCGGACCCGGTCTGGCGTGGRCTCGATGTAGTTCTTCGCGAGCAGGCGGCGCAGGGATGGACGGCGACACGGACCGTGTTGTGGGCGCTTCGTGCGTTGCAGCTACCCGAGTCGGTCTGGCCGGCGACGATCCGGGCGAACCTGCTGTCGCTGCGCGGCTGGGCGGGCATGGTGCGCCAGTTCGAGATTCGGCCCGACCGGGTTCCGGTGCAGCCGTCCCCCGCACGGCTCGTCGACTTCCTCGCCGTGCAACTCCTGCTCAAGGTGTTCGCCACCCGGTACGTGCTGACCGAACGCGTCGGCCCCGGGGCGGAGCCGGCCGATCTCGGCCCCCTCGGCCCGGTCCCATCGTCCGCGTCGCTCGACTCGCCCGCACCGTCAGACCACGCCATCGACACGGCGTTGGTGTACGAGGCGTTCGTGCTGGCCCAGCTGGTGGACGTCGATCTCGGTCTGCTCACCGAGGACCGGTGGGCCAGCGCCTGGCTGCGGGCGGTCGCTGATTTCGACGAGCGGCGCCGACGCTGGCTCCTGCACCAGGCATATGAACGCCGGTACCGGATGATCGTCCTGGATGCGCTGTGCGCGCACGGCCGGAATTCCGCTCCGGCCACCGATCCTGAAGCCCCGCCCACGGACTTCCACGCGGTCTTCTGTATGGACGAGCGGGAGGAATCACTGCGTCGGCATCTCGAGGAGCACTGCCCGGCGGTGCGCACCTACGGTGCCGCCGGATTCTTCGGCGTGACCATGGCCTACCAGGGCCTGGACGACGTCCGGCCGCGTGCGCTGTGCCCAGTCACGACGACCCCTCGACATCTCGTCGTGGAGCGGGCCGTCGACGAGACCGAGCACGCGGCCTACCGCCTTGCCATGCGCCGCTATGGACACGTCGGCCACGCCATGTCGACGGCCCGCGGAACCCTCGGCCGCGGTGCGGCCCTGACCGCGGTCGCCGGCCTGGCATCGGCCGTGCCGCTCGTCGGCCGGTGCCTGTTTCCACGGACGGCCGAACACTGGGCACGTCACGTCCACCACCGGGTGGCGCCGCGACCGCGCACCAGACTCGTCCTCGAATGCCCGGACGACATCGAGCATCTCGAGGACGACCCGACCTCGGCGACGATGCCCGCGACACCGGGCACGGCATCCGGTGCGCTGGTGCCCGGGGTCGGGTCGGCGCCGCTGCGGTTGGGTTACACGGTCGCGGAGATGACCGACATCGTCGACGCGATGCTGACCAACATCGGCCTGACCGGCACCGCCACGACAACCGTCACAGCGGAGCAGCTCGTTCTGATCGTCGGTCACGGATCGTCCAGCCTGAACAATCCGCACGAAGCGGCCCACGACTGCGGTGCCACCGGTGGCGGCCAGGGTGGACCGAACGCCCGGGTGTTCGCCGCGATGGCGAACCACCCCCGAGTTCGCGACAGTCTCGCCGAGCGGGGCATCCGCCTGGATCCGAGCATCTGGTTCATCGGCGCCTACCACAACACGTGCGACGAGTCGATCGACTACCTCGACACCGATCTCGTGCCAGGCCGGTTCCGCCCCGCGCTGGACCGGGTCCAGGCGGCCATGGACGCGGCCCGCCGGTTGGACGCGCAGGAACGGTGCCGGCGATTCGAGTCCGCGCCCATCGACCTCGACGCCGAACAGGCGTTGGCCCATGTCCAGGAGCACGCCCGGGACATCGGCCAGCCACGGCCGGAGTACGGGCACGCCACGAACGCCGTCTGTGTGATCGGACGGCGATCCCGCACCCGCGGGTTGTATCTGGACCGCCGCGCCTTCCTCGTCTCCTACGATCCGAGGACGGACCCGGACGGCGAGGTGCTCACCCGGTTGCTGCTGTCGGCCGGCCCGGTCGGCGCGGGGATCAACCTGGAGTACTACTTCAGTTTCGTCGATCCGGTGGGTTACGGCAGCGGCACGAAGCTGCCGCACAACATCACCGCGCTGGTCGGCGTCATGGACGGGCATGCCTCCGACCTACGCACCGGGTTGCCCTGGCAGATGGTCGAGATCCACGAGCCGATGCGCCTGCTGGTGATCGCCGAGGCCGAGCCAGAACTCCTCTCCCGCCTGCTGCGCGACAATCCGGGACTCGATCGGCTCGCCTCGGGAGGGTGGATTCAGCTCGCCGCCTGGGATCCGCGGGGACCCGACATCCATCTGTATGTCGACGGCACGTTCCGCCGGCACCACCCGGACGATCTCACGTTGCCGGTGGTGACCCGTTCGGCGGAGTTCTACGCCGGCCGTCGTGAACATCTCGGATGCGCCGCGGTTCTCGGCACACCGCCGGTCAACCCCCGCCCCGCGGGATGAGGCACGCCCTCACGACCAACCTGTCCGGGGGCGCGCATGGCGGGGTGATGACCGCGTTGCTGTTGGCCGCGGTCGTGCTGCCGGCCGCCGGGGTCGCCGTACAGGCCGTCGCCCTGTGGTTTGGTCACCGCCGGTCGGAACGGGCCGCGGTGACGGTCGTGGCCATCGTGTTCGGTGCCGTCGTCCTCGCGACGGCCGMTCTCGGTGTCGATCTCCTGCTGACCGGGCGCGACCTGATCGACGTTCAGGTCGGAACCTGGTTCGCCGCTCCCGGCCATGCCTGGCGCTGGCACCTGGTGGCCGATCGGCTGTCCGTCCCGTTTGCGCTGTCCGCGGCGACGCTGATCGGGCTGATCGGCGCGTTGTCGAGCCGGTACCTGCACCGGGAGCCCGGGTTCTTCCGCTTCTACCTGCTGCTCACGCTGTTCGGCACCGGCGTCGAACTGGTCGTGCTCGCCGGCAGTCTGGCCGTCGTGTTCGTCGGCTGGGAGCTGGTCGGGATGTCCTCAGCCCTGCTGATCGCCTTCTTCCACGAACGGCGTGGACCGGTGCGGCACGGGCTGCGCGCGTTCCTGACCTACCGGGCCTGCGACGTCGGGCTGCTGGCCGGGACCGCGCTGCTGGCCGGCACGGCCGGATCGGTGGACCTGGCCAGCCCGCCCGCGCCGGCGACCGGCTGGCCGGGCCAGGCCGGCTGGACGGACTGGGCGCAGGTCCCCGTGCCGGCCTCCGCGGTAAGCGCGACGATCGTGGCGCTGCTCCTGGTGCTGGCCGTGGTCGGCAAGTCGGCACTGGTGCCGGCGAGTGGCTGGCTGCCTCGGGCGATGGAGGGCCCCACCCCGTCCAGCGCGATCTTCTACGGCGCGATCTCGGTGCACCTCGGACCGTACCTGCTGCTACGCACCCACGCCCTGCTCGACGGCGCGCCCGCGGCCCGGGTGGTCGTCGTCCTGCTCGGTCTCGCGACGGCCCTGCACGCCACCGTGGTCGGCCGCGTGCAGTCAGACATCAAAAGCGCCCTGGCCTACGCCTCCATGACGCAGGTCGGGCTGATCGTCGCCGAGATCGGTCTGGGCCTGTACCTGCTGGCCATCCCGCACATCCTGGGACATGCGGCGGTGCGCAGCGCGCAGATCCTGCGCTCACCGAGCCTGCTGCACGACCGGCACCATCTCGAACAGGCGATGGGGCGGACGCTGCCGCACGCCGGCCGGCATCTCGAACGGCTCGTCCCGGCCCGCTGGCAGCCACGGCTGTACCGGTACGCGCTCGAACGCGGCTATCTGGACGTCTGGCTGCGCCGCCTGTGCGCCCCGATCGCGCGGCTGCTGCGGGCCGTCGACGAGGGCCAGCGGCGCGCGGCCGACCGAATCGGCGGTGCGCGCGGTGGCACGACCCCCGGCGTGGCCACCCTCAGCCTGACCCTCGGCAACCGCACCATCACCGTCCCTGGTGCAACGGCGGCGCGTGGCACGGCGGCCGGCGGCCCGGTCAGCAGGAGTGCGCCGGTCCGCGAAGGGGCCGGCCGGGATGCGCCAGCGGACGGCGTCGCTCCCAGGGGGCAATGATGACGGTGTCGCTCGGCCCGCTGCTGGCCGCCGTCCTGCTCCTGCTCGGCGCGGGCGATCTGGCCCACCGACGCCTCGACGCCCGGCGGGCACGGGCGGCGGCGACAGGCTGGGCAGGCACCGCGCTCGCGGCGATCGTCATCTGCGTCCCGCTGGCCGGACTCGTCGACGACGCGCTCGCCGGCGTCGGCTGGGGCACGTTGACCACCCTGACGACGGGATGGGCCCGTTGGACACCGGTGGCCACGGGGCTGGCCGGCCTGGTCGCGGTCGCGCTGGCGCCGGTACGCACGCACACCCCGCGCACGTTCATCCACGTCCTGATGGTGCTCGCCACCGGGCTGGCGGCCACCGCGACCGGCGAACCGGCCGTGATCGTGGCATTGTGGGCGCTGGCGTCCGCCGCGATGTGGCGTGACCTGCGCCATCGCCTCGGTTCGCGAGGACCGGCCCGGCTGTTCGCCCTGCACCAGGCGTTCGGTGTCACGCTGGCCGCCCTCGGCGTGACCGTCCTGGCCATCGGCGACGGGTCGGGACGGGCGGGCACGATCGGCACCGCGGCGATCATCGCCGCCGCCACGGCCCGACTGGGCCTGCTGCCACTGCACCTGTGGGTCTCCGGGCTGGTGGAATCAGCGCCGATGGGTCTGGTCGTCGTGTTCCTCACGGGTCCGACCGCGCCGATGCTGCTCCTCGCCGACAGCATGCCGGCGACCGGGACCGGACTCCTCGTGATCGCAGCGGTGTCCGCCCTGCTCAGCGCCCTGCTCGGGCTCGTCCAGCCCGACGCCCGGCGCGGGCTGAGCGCCGTCACGGTCAGCGTGTCCGGAATCGTCGCGTGCGGCATCGCGAATGCGTCACCGACGACCGTGGCCGGGGCGGTACTGGCCTGGCAGGCCTACGCCATTGGGATGGCCGGCGCCCTGATGGTGCTGTCGGCCACCGAGGCACGCCGGGGGCCCATCACCCTCACCGGAGCCGGTGGCAGTTTCGCCCGCACCCCGAAACTCGCCGTCGCCTTCCTGCTACTCGGGCTCGCCGTCGTCGGATTCCCGGCCACCCTGGGATTCGTCGGCGAGGACCTCCTGATCGAAGGAACCCGGGAATCGTCCTCGCTGCTGATGGTGGCGCTCGCCGTCGCGACAGCGGCCAACGGGGCGACGGTCGTACGCTGGTTCTTCACCGGATTCACCGGACGACGCGATCACATCGGCGAGCCCGACCTCACCACACGCGAACAGTGGGCGGTCACCGCCGCCCTCGCGGTCCTCCTGATCGGCGGCCTTACGCCGGGTGGACTGGTACCGGACGGGCCGAACCCGGCCTTTGGGCTGAGATCAGCCGGCAGCTCGGCCCACACGGACACGGCCACCGGTGGACACGCCCCGTAGACAGCCGGCACGTTCCATGCCACCGGCCCCGACGACCTACCGCCCGCCGCCACCGGCCCGAAGGACTGGAGCCGATCGCCTGCGGAACCGCGGGAAGTGTCACCCTCGAACCTGTGCGGGCGTGTCCGGCGCGCGTGCAGGCTGACGGGACGGGATGACCGTCAGCGGCGGCCGAGGACCGTGTCGAGCAGGGCCTGGGCGTACCCGCCGAGCTCCTCGGGATCGGCGGCGGCCAGCGCGGGCAGCGTGCCGGCGGTCCGCGCGACGCCGATCCCGAGCAGAACGACGGTGGCGAGCTCGGCGCGCAGCTCGCTGCCGGGGCCGCCCGGCGGCTCGGCGGCGGCACGCAGCAGGGGGAGCACCCGCTCCCGCACCCGCTGGGCGGTCGCGGCCCTGGCCGCGTCGTCCAGGTCGCAGCGGAACACGTTCTGGCCCGCCGTGGTCGCCGGACCCCCCGCCCACCGCTCCACCATCCGGGCGAGCAGCCCGGCCAGCTCGTCGGCCGCCCGCCGGCGGGCCTCGGCGTCGTCCTCGTTGTCGTTCTCGTCGACGACCGGGTCGGCGGCGGCGACCGGGTCGGYGGCGAGGACCGGGTCGGCGGCGAGGACGGCGCGGTAGAGGCCGTCCTTTCCGCCGTAGTAGCGCGCGACCAGCGCCGCGTCGAGGCCGGCCCGCTCGGCGACGGCCCGCAGCGAGGTGCCGGCGTAGCCGCGCTCGGCGAACAGCTCCGCGGCGGCGGCGAGCAGCCGCTCCCGGCTTCGCCGGGCATCCCGCCGCCGGATCGTCCCCGTCGCCGCGGCCTCGCCACCGCCCCTGGCCGCCCGCTCGGCGCGGTCCACGTGCTCCGCGCGGTCCATGCGGTCCGCCCGGTCCGAGTGGCCCACGACGGGGCCGCCGGGAGTYACGGGGCCGTCCCCGCCCCGCCCCCGGCGGCGAGCACCGGAGCAACCCCGCTGCGCTGCAGACCGCCGGCGCGCAGCACCAGCCCGAGCAGGGCGCCGAGCAGGCTGACCAGGCCGAGCATGAGGAACGCCGCCGTGTAGCCCGCGTCGCGGGGCAGCAGGGCACCGGCCGGCGTGAAGCCGGCCAGCAACGAGGCGGCCAGCGCGCTGCCCATCGAGCCTCCCACCACCCGCATGGCCTGGTTGACGCTGGTGGCGCTGCCGGTCTCGGCCAGCGGCACGTGCGTGATGATAAGCGTCGGCATGGCGGCGAAGGCGGTACCGATGCCGACGCCGAGCAGGCCCGTGGCGACCGCGACCTCGGCGAGGTGCCCACGCCAGCCGGCCAACCCCAGGCTCGCGGCCGCGACCACCAGGCCGCCGAGCACCAGCACGGCGGCAGTGCCGAAGCGGCGTTCGACGACCCGCGCCGCCCTGGTCGCGATCAGCGTCCCCACCGACACCGGCATGATCATCAGGCCGGCCAGCAGGACCCCACCGCCGAAGCCGTACCCGGCGGACAGCGGCGTCTCGACCAGCCGGATCACCAGCGACACCGCGCCGAACATCCCGAAGCCCATGAACACGGCGGCGCCGTTGCTGACCATCACCGGCAGTGGGCGCAGGTAACGCAGGTCGACGAGCGGCGCGCGGCTGGTCCGCTCGACGGCCAGCCAGCCAGCCGCGAGCACCACCCCGCCGGCGAACAGGCCCAGCACCGGCGCCGACCCCCAGCCCCAGCGCGGTGCCTGGCTGAACCCCAGCAGCACCGCGCCGAGCGCCAGCCCGATCAGTGCCGCGCCGGGGACGTCGAACGGCCGGGGCCGCTCGTCGCCCGGCGCGGACAGCCGGGTGGCGGCGCCGGCGCGCGGCACCGCGACGGCGATCAGGGTGATCGCGGCGGCGGTCAGCAGGGCGGCGAACCAGAACGCGTAGCGGTAGTCGACCCGGTCGGCGATCGCCCCCGTGAGCGGGTAGCCCAGGCCCGTGCCGCTGGCGACGCTCACCGACAGCACGGCGACCACCCGCACGCCGCTCGCCTTCGGCAGGAATTCGCGCGCCGTCGCGAACGTCAGCGGCATGAGGCCCAGGCCGAATCCCATCAGCGCCCGGCCGACGACCAGCTGCGGGAAGTTCCACGCCGTCGCCGCGACGACCGCCCCGGCGAGCACCGAGCCGAGGCCGCCCATCAGGACGCCCTTGCGGCGCGGCCCGTCACCGAGCCGGCCGAGCGTCGGGCCCGCGACCGCGCCGACGAGCAGGGTGACGGTGAGGATCCACTGCGCGGCGACGAACGAGACGTGGTGCTCGTGCACGATCAGCGGGATGAGCGGTGTGCCCAGCGTCCCGATCAGCGAGACGACCAGGCCGGTGTAGACCAGCGTCCCCACCAGGAGCCGCGGTCGGGCAGCCGCCACGGCCGGTCAGCGCTGCGGCAGCGCGGGCAGGCGGTCGAGGAAGGCGCCGAGGCGGCCGGCGAAGACGTCGTTGTCGTCGCCCGCGACCATGTGGCCGGCGCCGGTGACGTCGACGTACTCGGCGTGCGGGATGAGCGTGAGCAGCTCGGCGACGCCCTCCTCGCTGACGATGTCCGACTGCTTGCCGCGCACCAGCAGGACCGGGACCCGGATCGAGCGGGCCGCGTCGCGCAGCCGGTCGCTCTGGATCGCCCGCTCCGCCTCGGCGAGGAAGTCCTGCGAGGTCGCCTCGGCGCCCCCAGCGGCGCTCGAAGCGCCAGAAGCGCCCGAGTCGCCGGGGTCGCCCGCGTCGAGGACGTCGTGGCCGAGCTCGCGGCGAGCCTCCTCACGGATCTTCATGAAGGCCGGGTCCCAGTGCCAGTGCCAGCGGCCGTCACGCAGCCGCAGGTTCTTCTTCAGGCCCTCCTGGCTCGGCGGCCGCTTGCGGTTCGGGTTGTACGCGGCGATCGCCTCGGCGGCCTCCTCCAGGCTCGCGAACCCGTTCGGCGCCGACGTCATGAACTCGAAGATGTGCTTGATGCCCGCCGGCTCGATGCGCGGGGTGATGTCGACGAGGACCAGCGCCCGGCCGAGCTCCGGGTCGCGCGCCTGCGCGACCAGCGCGGTGATCCCGCCCATCGAAGCGCCGACCAGCACCGGCGGCTCGCCGAGCTGGCGGACGATCTCACCGAGGTCGTCGGCCATGGCGACGTGGCTGTAGTCCTGCGCCGGGTCCCAGTCGCTGTCGCCGTGGCCGCGGGCGTCCAGCGCGATGGCGGTCCAGCCGAGCTCGGCCATCCGCTCGCCGGTGCGCCGCCACGAGTGCCGGGTCTGCCCGCCGCCGTGCAGCAGCAGCACGACCCCGCGGCTGGTGCCCGCCGGCGGCTCCCACCGGTCCCCCGCGAGCCGCAGCCCGGCCACGCCGAAGGTGCACGTGTTCGCCGAAGGCCGCCTTCCTTGCTCCTGGACGCTCACAGCCACCCCTTTTTCGCCCCCGCGCCGCCGCGGGGCGCGTCATGCCCCGGGCGGGCGGCAGTGCCGCCCGACATCTCAGCAAACCACGTCATCCCTCGGTGACATCCGCCGATGTCACCCGGGGACGACGTGTGGGCAGGCTCACGGCCCGCTCTATACGGTCAACGCGACCGGTCGGGTATCTCGCCCTGACCACACCCGAGGAGGCGCGGCCACGATGGATCTTGGTGGAGTCGGCATCTGGAATGCCCAGCTGCGCTACGGCGCCCCCGGCCCGGCCGCCGAGGCCGCGGCCGAGCTCGACGAGCTCGGCTACCGGGCGATCTGGATCCCGGACACCGGCGGGCCGGTGTTCGACGCGCTGGAGAACCTGCTCGCGGCGACGCACCGCACCACCATCGCCACCGGGATCCTCAATCTCTGGATGCACGAACCCGCCGACGTCGCCGCCTCGCGGGCGGCGCTCACCGACAAGTTCGGCGGCCGGCTGCTGCTCGGGATCGGAGTGAGCCACGCGCCGCTCATCGACCAGATCAAGGAGCCCGGCCGCTACCGGGCGCCACTGCGGGCGATGACGAGCTTCCTCGACGGCCTCGACGCCGCCACGCCGCCGGTGCCGGTGGCCGACCGGGTGCTCGCCGCCCTCGGCCCGAAGATGCTCGAGCTCGCCCGCACCCGGGCCGGCGGCGCGCACCCATACCTGGTCAGCCCGGAGCACACCGCGATCGCGCGCGAGGCGCTGGGGACCGGGCCGCTGCTGGCGCCGGAGCAGACCGTCGTCCTGACCGACGACCGGGTCGTCGGCCTGGGGATCGCCCGCCAGTTCCTGGCCGGCTACCTGCAGCTTCCGAACTACGCGAACAACCTGCGCAGGCTCGGGTTCACCAACGAAGACCTGTTCTCCATCACCGACCGCCTCGTGGACGCCACGGTCGTCATCGGGGACGAAGCCGCCATCGCGCGGCGGGTGGCGGAGCACCGCGCCGCCGGCGCCGACCACGTCTGCGTCCAGGTCCTCACCGCCGACAGCTCCCTCCCCCGCGAGGAATGGCGCCGGCTGGCGCCCGCCCTGCTCAGCTGACCAACCCGCCGGCGGGTGCCGTCGCCCTCGAACCGGTTCGGTCACCGGCTGTCCGGGATTGGCCAGTTCCGGGACGAGGGGGCGGCGCGCTACCGTTGCGGCGGGAGGTGGCCTCTGGTGACCGGGCAGACCACTGAGGGTGCACGGGACCGGCCCAGTTGGGACGTGCCGGTGGAGCTGCTGGTCGTCCTCGGCCCGGGCATCGACGGCCCCGCCGCCCCCGCGCCGCCCCGGCGCTCGACGCCGGGCACCGCGACCCCACCGCCGCCCACCCGGCCGCTGACGGCGCTCGAGGCGCTGCGCCAGCTCGTGCCGGTGACGCTGGACTACCCACCGCGGCTGGCGCTGGTCCCGCTGCCGCCCCGGGCCGCCGGCCGGATCGCCGAGCAGCCCTACATCGTCGGCGTCTACACGGAGGCCCCGCCGCCGGCAGTCCTGGCGACGCTGCGCCCGGCCGAACGGCTCTTCGTCGACGCGTGGCTGCTGCGCGTCGAGGATCGCGTCTACCGTCGCAAGCGCCATCGCCACGGCGAGGGTCTCCCCTGGGACGCCCCCGGCCACGAGCCCCCCGACGCACCGGGCTCGGCCGTCCCAGCGTAGCGGGGAGACCCCTTACTCTCCGGCCAGGGACCCGTCGGCGAGGTGGCTGACGTCGTTGAAGGCGTGCAGGACGGCGGGGCCGTCGGCATACCAGGCGATCGTCGTCAGCGACGCCAGGTCCAGGTGCAGCCGGTAGAAGACGGCGGGCCCGGCGGCGAGTGCCAGCGACGCGGCCGACTTGATCGGCCCCATGTGGGTGACGACGAGCAGCCGCCCGCCGGGGAAGGCGGCGCGATGCGCCGCGAGCGCGGCGTCGACGCGCTCGATCGTGGCCGCGAGGCTCTCTCCGCCGGGCGGCGGCACGGCCGGGTCCGCGAGCCAGGCGGACAGCTCGTCGGGGTGACGCTCGCGGGCCTCGGCGAAGGTCAGTCCCTCCCAAATACCGAAGTCCGTCTCCCGCAGCTGTTCGTCGACGACGAACGCGACCTCGTCGCGCCCCGGCGCGGGGACGAGCCCGCCGTGGGCCGCCTCCGCCGTCTGGCGGGCGCGCTTGAGCGGCGAGCAGATCACCGCGTCGAACGCCTCGCCGCGCAGCCGCGCGG
Organism: Pseudofrankia sp. EUN1h; assembly: GCF_001854645.1. Taxonomy (NCBI): domain Bacteria; kingdom Bacillati; phylum Actinomycetota; class Actinomycetes; order Frankiales; family Frankiaceae; genus Pseudofrankia; species Pseudofrankia sp. EUN1h. The sequence continues at coordinate 260,087 of NZ_MBLN01000003.1, forward strand.
CCGCGGCGGCGGCCTGGGCGTGACCGACGTCGGTCAGCGCCGCGTCGACCGTCCCGCCGAAACGCTTCTCGATCGACACCGGGGTCTGCCCGTGGCGCAGCAGCACGGTCCAGGTCGGGGGCGCCGGCGGCGCCACCCAGCCCGACAGCCGCCGGGTCGACGGCGCGGGCGTCGGGGCCGGGTCCGGGGACTGGGGCGTGGAGGGCTCCCAGACGCGGCCGGCGGCGGCCGCGTCCATGGCCTCGTTCGCGAGCCGGTCGGCGTCCTTGTTGCGCTCCCGGGGGATCCAGCGGTAGCGGACGGGAGCCGACCGGGCCGCGGCGAGCTCGCCGGCCTCGGCGGCCAGCGGCCGCATCGACGGGTGCTTGATCTTCCAGCGGCCGCTCATCTGCTCGACGACGAGCTTCGAGTCCATCCGGACCTCGACGTCGGCGTCCGGGGCGACCTCGGCGGCGGCCCGCAGACCGGCGATCAGGCCCTGGTACTCGGCGACGTTGTTCGTCGCGACGCCGATCGCGCCGGCCCGCTCGGCGAGCACCGCGCCGCTGTCGGCGTCGCGGACCACCGCGCCGTAGCCGGCCGGGCCCGGGTTGCCCCGCGACCCGCCGTCGGCCTCGACGACGATCCGGGCGCCTGGCACCGCGACCGCCACTAGATCCCCGACTCCGCGGTCCGGACGAGGATGCGCCGGCACTCCTCGCAGCGCAGCACCTCGTCGGCCGGGCTGTCCGCGAGGATGCGCAGATCCGCGCCGGAGAGCTCCAGGTGGCAGCCCTCGCAGCGGCGGCGCACCAGCTTCGCCGCGCCCACGCCGTTCGACGTCGACCGGATCCGCTCGTAGAGGGTCACCAGCGGCACCGGCAGCGCCGGGGCGAGCGTCTCGCGCTCCTGGCGCGTCTCGGCGGCCTGGGCGTCGATCTCGGCGAACGCCTCGTCGCGGCGGGCCGCGGAGGTGTCCAGCTCGGCCTGGACCCGGTCGCGCTCGGCGACGAGCTTCGCCAGCCGCGTGTCGAGCTCCTCGGCCGCCTCCATCTTCTCCAGCGCCTCGTCCTCCAGCACCCCCTGCCGGCGGGCGAGTGAGGCGAGCTCGGACTGCAGGTTCTCCAGCTCGCGGGCGTTGCTGACCTGGCCGGCGTCCAGGCGGCGACGGTCGCGGTCGGCGCGGGAGCGCACCAGGTCGATCTCGTCGTCGAGCTTGCGCTGCGTGCGGGCGAGGTCGGAGATCTCGGTCTCGACCCGGACGATGTCGGCGCGCAGTGAGTCGATCACCTTGGTGCGCTCGGCGATGACGGCGAGCTCGGGCAGGTCGCGGCGGCGGGCCGCCAGCCGGTCCAGGCCCGAGTCGAGGGTCTGTAGGTCGAGGAGCCGGAGCTGGGTGGCTGGGTCGGCCTTCATGGTCTCCTCGCGGCGAGCTTCGCGGGTCGGGCAGGGACAGGTGCAGGGACAGGCAAGGCGGGGCGGGCGGCCGGCTACGGCGTCCGGGGTGGGGTGCCCTGGGGGACGTGCAGCCGCCACGGGTCGGTGACGAGCGTCGACACCGACGTGACCACGGTACGGCCGGTGGCGGACAACGCGGCGGCAAGCCGCTCGGCCGCGTAGGCGAGCCACGGCCACTCGCTGGCCCAGTGGGCGACGTCGACGATCGCGACGCCGTGCGCGGCGACGGCGTCGAGCACGTGGTGGTGGCGCCCGTCGGCGGTGAGGAAGGCGTCCGCGCCGGCGGCGTCCGCCGCGGCGGCGAGCTCGCCCCCGGAGCCGCCGCAGACCGCTACCCGGCGCACCGGCCGGTCCGGGTCGCCGGTGGCCCGCACGCCGCCGGCGGTCGTCGGCAGCGCGGCTGCGACCCGGGCGCAGAACGCCGACAGCGGCTCGGCCTCGGGCAGCTCGCCGAGCCGGCCGTGCCCCGGGTGGTCGGGGCCCTCGGCCAGCGGGCGCACGTCGGTGAGGCCGAGCGCGGCCGCGAGGGCGTCGTTGACGCCGGCACAGGCCACATCGGCATTCGTGTGGGCGGTGAACAGTGCCGCCCCGCCGCGGATGAGGGTGGTGACGACCCGCCCGCCGGCGGTCGTCGCCGCGACGCCGTGCACGCCGCGCAGGAACAGGGGGTGGTGGGTGACGAGCAGACCCGCGCCGAGCGCCACCGCCTCGGCGGCCACCTCGACGGTCGGGTCGACCGCGAAGTGGACGTGACCCACGTGCGCGCCCAGCTCACCGACGGACAGGCCCACGGCGTCCCACGACTCGGCGAACCCCGGCGGGTAGGCGTCCTCGATCGCGGCCACGCAGTCGGCGACGGTCACGACGCCGGCGGCGGGCGCACGGCTGGGAGTGACCACGCCGCCGCCGCCCGTGTCGTCACCCGTCGTGTCCGCTTGGTTGTTCATCAGCGCGACCCTACCGGGGGCCGGATACGCCAAATCGCAACGCCGTAAGTTCACTGACGGTGCGGACTGTCCGGGCCGAACGAGGCGCATCGTCCGCTTCTTCGCGTTCTTCGCGCCTCGCCCGGCTTCATGGCAAATCGGCTGGGCAGTCCGGGACCCATTACGTCCACGACGAAGGGAGACGGCCACATGGCCGACGTGTCGGTGCGCTTCCAGGTCGCCGGTGACTCCGAGATCGTGCTCAACCTGGCCACCGGACAGGCGGTGCGCCTGGTCGAGGCGATCATGCGCAAGGTCTCCGAGGCCATGAGTGCGCAGGCCGCCGCCCAGGGCGGGGCCGGAGCGATCTCGCCGGGGATGCCCATGCAGATGCCGGGCTGGCCGGACATGAACTCCGGGCCTTCCACCGGCGGCGGCCCACCGCACCGCCTGCCGCCCGGCTGACCGAGGCGGGTCGGATTGGCAAGAACCTGCCACACCTGGCCGCTCGCGGCGGCGTGTCTCCTGGCTGCCGATAGCCGATAGCTGCCGAGTAGGGCGAAAGTGCCCGTCCGACCCGGAGCGGCACGGTACAAATCCCGACAGCAGTCCACAGTGCTCCCTACTGCTCCCCACTGCTTATCCACGAGAGGACGAAGGATCGACTATGGCGGGGGATGTTCCGGCCGACGAGCGGGTGTTGATCGCGCCCGGCGCCACCGGGTCTTCTGGGGCGAGCGGAGCCGGCGTGCGCGCGGCGTCCGACGATCAGCTGGCCACGCCGGCCGCCGGCTCCCTCGCGCAGCCGGCGGGCCAGGGCCCCGCGAGCCCYGCCGCCGTCGCCACCGGGGAGCGCGTCCTGCACCGCTACGGCCGGGTGCAGGTCCTCGGCACCCTCGGCACTCCCGGCTCCCGCGGCACTCCCGGTGTCGCCGGTGGGCAGCCGGCGGGCACGGAGCGGTCGACGCCGCGGGCCGCGGCCGTGGCGGACGACCACCACGACCGCGCCGCCGTCGGCTCGACCGACGGGTCGGTCGTCGCGACGACGGGCCTCGCCGCCGGGCTGGACCGGACCGAGACCCTCGGCCTCGAGGCGTTCCGGCTGCGGGCCAGCGCCGCCTACCGGCGGGGCAAACAGGAGCGCCCGCGCGACGGGCAGCTGTGGGACATGGAGCACGCCTGCACCGACATCGCGCCACCCCGGGGGGCTGCCGCGCGTGTCCGCCCACCGGCCGCGTCCCGCTCCACCGTCGCCGCCGTCGCCCCCGACGGCACCTCCACCCCGGGCGACGTGGGCGCCGCGCCCCTGAGCTCCTACCTGGAGGGCAGCGTCGCCGTCGGCCTGGTCCTCGTCGAGGGACCCACCGCCGACCTGCAGTTCACCGCGGCCGAGCGGACGAAGGTCGTCGCCGAGGCGCAGAACGGCCTGTCCTGGCTCGCCGCCGCCAACCCGGCCGCCGACGTCACCTTCAGCTACGACATCCAGATCGTCCGGCTCAGCCAGGCCGCCGACCCGTCCCAGGACGACCTGGAGGCGTACTGGCGCGACCCGACGATGGCCAAGCTCGGCTACCAGGCGAACTTCGACGGCGTCTACGACTACGCCGACGTCGTCCGCGGCCAGCTCGGCACCCGCTGGGGCTACGTCATCTTCGTCACCAAGTACCCGGTGCGCTACTTCGCCTACGCGGCCATCGGTGGGCCGCGGCTCGTGCTGACGTACGACAACGACGGCTGGGGCCCGGACAACCTCGACCGGGTGATCGCCCACGAGTCATGCCACATCTTCGGCGCGGTCGACGAGTACGCGTCGTCGGGCTGCGACTGCGGCGGCGCCTGGGGCCGGTTCGGTGTGCCCAACGGCAACTGCGACGCCTGCGCCGCCGCCCCTGTCGACTGCCTGATGCGTGGCAACACGTTCAACTTCTGCCGGTACACCCCGGCACACGTCGGCTGGGGCCGGGGCGCCGCCGGCAACCCGCTCCTCATCCAGGCCAAGGGTCTGGGACAGCTCGGCAACTTCGAGCTGCTCACCGCCTCGTCGTTCTCGGGCCTCACCCACCGGTGGGAGAACTTCGACCAGGCGGGCTTCCCCTGGGAGGACCCCTTCCAGACCGCCCAGGTGCTCGGCCGCCTCGACGCCGTGTCGATGGTCCAGAGCACCCTGCAGGCGCCGGGGCCGCTGGAGACCGTCGTGCGGGCCGGTGTCGACCTGCACTTCCTGTGGCGGGACAGCACCAGCTCGTTCGCCTGGTCGAAGCCCGCCCGGATCGCCACCGGCGCCGCCGGCACGCACTCGCTGGTGCAGAGCCGGTACGGCGCCCGGGGCAACTTCGAGATGCTCTTCCCGTCGACCGGCGTCGGCCTCATGCACATGTGGCGCAATCATGACGTCTTCGGCTTCCCCTGGAGCAACCCGCGCCAACTGCTGACCGAGCTCGGCCACGTCGACGCCGTCAGCCTCATCCAGGGCAGCCGGGGCGGCGGCGTCGGCAGCCTGGAGGCCGTCGTCCGGGTGGGCAGCCGGCTGCTGCACATCTGGCGCGACCAGACCGCCGCGGCCGCCTGGCACGTCACGGTCGCCTTCGCCGACGGCGTCGCCGGCAACCCGGTGTTGATCGAGAGCGTCTTCGGGACCTCGCGCAACTTCGAGGTCGTCGTCCCGAGCGCGAGCGGCGGCCTGATCCACTACTGGCGGAACAACAGCGCCTTCGGCACTCCGTGGAGCGGCCCACGCCCGTTCGCGACGAACCTGGGGCGGGTCGACGGGGTGACGATGATCCAGAGCACCTTCCAGGGCCACCTGGAGGTCGTGGCCCGCGTCGGCGACCGCCTCCACCAGATGTTCCGCGACGCCGCCGGCAACTGGTTCCCCGCCAGCCGCATCGCCTAGCGCTGGCCGGCGGCGGGGCGCTCCCGCGTCCCGCCGTTGTCCAGCGTGGAGGCGATGGTGTCGAGAAGGCTCTCCAGGTCGGCGAGCGGGGCGCAGGCGGAGCGGGGCCGGGGGCCGGGCAGCGCGGCGAGGACCCGCATCTCGGTGACCAGGCGGGTCAGGCCGTCGGTCTCGGCGAACGCCGGGTCGCTGATGCTCGGGCGCAGGGCCGCCTCGTGGGCACGCCAGATCACGGCCCGGCCGTCGAGGCGGATCCGCTCGCCGCGGGCGCGCCGCACGTCGTCGGCCTTGCGCGGCACCCAGGAGAACAGGTCCGACAGGCGGTGGTGGGAGAAGCCGGAGAACGGCTCGAACGACACCCGGTCGGTACGCGCGGTCGGCTCGGGGAACAGGTCGATCGCGTCGCGGTGCAGCTCGCCGCCCTTGCTCTTGTGGTACGGCTCCAGGTAGACGACCCGGGCCAGGCCGGAGGCGATGATGTTGCGGGTGCATTCGTGGCAGGGCAGCGTCGTGCTGTAGAGGGTGCCGCCCTCGATCGCGATCCCGCGGCGGGCGGCGGAGGTGATCGCCACCATCTCGGCGTGCGTGGTCCGGCCGTACTCGATGACGTCGAACAGGTCCGCGTCGCGGATGTTCTCGTCGTTGATGGCCAGTTCGGTGAGCTCCGCGACGGTGCGCTGGCGCAGTTCGGGGGTGAACCAGCCTGCGCGCAGCCGGGCCAGCAGGTCGGCGAGGATCTGCGCCCGGATGCCGTCGGAGGCGTCCAGGCCGGCCATGAACTCGCGCCCGTCCGGCTGGCTCTCGGTGTGGTAGTAGCCGCCGCCGGCCTTCGGCACCTCGTTCGCGCCGACCGCGACGATCTGCTCGTCCACCATGATCGCGGTGCCGACGCGGCGGGCCAGCACGGCCGTGGTGAGCGAGCCCCGGTAGGCCGCGGCCATGCCCAGCTCGTCCATCGTCAGCGTGTGGAACGGGTGGCTGTGGATGCACTCGACCAGGCGGCGCACGTGCCGGCGGGTCTGCGTCGGGTCGTCGCAGCGGACGAACAGGTCGCAGCGCTCCAGCGCCGCCGACGACGACAGCCGCAGCCCGCGCCCGACCGGTGCCGAGGTCAGGCTGGTCGCCAGGCCGAAGTCGCGGTCCACGGCGTGGGTCGCGGCCCGCTCGGCGTCGGTCGCGGCCAGCCCGGCACTGCGCTCGAACAGCTGCGCGAGCATCCTGGCCCGCTCCGGGCGCGGCGCGTCGCACGCGATGAAGAAGGCGCGCCGGCCGTAGACCTGGCGCAGCGTCTCCACCTCGGCCTTGTGGGTCAGGCTGTCGAGAACGAACGCGCGCGGGCGGGTGTGGTCGATGCCGTCGCCACCCCGGATCTCGTGGATCTCCCGCACCCCGGCGAGCGCGACCGCGTCCGCCCGGCCCAGCCGCGCCCGCAGCTGGTCGCCCGCGTCCATCAGCAGCTCACGCCGCGTCGGCTCGTCCGCCGGCCGTGCCACGGCCTTGGACGGACCCGCGAGCCGGAGCTTGCCGGGGGCGACGCCGGCGGCACCGGCCAGACCGGCGTCGTCACGGCCGGCGCTGTCGCGGTCCGCGCTGTCACGGTCCGCGCTGTCGCGGTCGGCGTCGTCACGGCCGGGCGTCAGCCGCGTGAGCAGGGCGTCCAGATCGATCCGGAAGACCTGGTAGTTCGCGGCCGCGAGCGCGGCGTGCAGCTCCTGGAGCACGGGCGCCGTCTCCGTGCCGACGGTCCGCACGATCCCGAACACCAGCTCCGGCGTACGCAGGTGCTCGGCGAGCCCGATCCGGCACCCACCCTCGTCGTCCGCCATGATCTCCTTGCCGGTTCGGCGTCCCCGTCGGACACCGCGTTCCGTCCACCCTGTCAGCCCACCMTGTCAGCGTCCCCTCGGGTCCCGCAACGCGGTCTCCCCCGGCTCTCCCGGCTGGCCCCGGGCGGCTCCGGGCTGGTCGGCCACGGCGGCCCGGCCCAGCTGGTTCGTCGTCGAGCTAGCCCTGGCCGGTTGCGGGCGATATCCCAGGGCATTCCTGTCCGGGGCCGGTGCCCGATGCGTCCGGCTCCACGAACGTGGCAGGTCGCGAGCCTGGGAGGTCGCGATGGAAGTAGAGCGAGCACCGATCGAGGTGCTGTTCACGTGCCGGCGCTGYCAGCTGGAGTGGCGGCAGGCCTATGAGGTGGTCCGGTGGACCGGATACGAGGGCGACGTCGTCGAGACGTACTTCCGCCGGGGGATACCGGTGCCCTCGCCGAAGCTGGGCCAGCGCTGCCCACGGTGCGCCAGCCTGAACGTGGCCTGGACGGACGCCTCGTTCCTGCCGCCGCGGCGCGCCACCCGGCCCGTCGAACCGGTCGTGAGCTCCCGCTGGTCCACGCCCGAGCCAAAGCGGGCCCCGCTCCGGTTCTTCACCCGCGCCGCCCACCAGCGTGAGCCGCTGACCCGCCGCTTCCCGTAGCCGCGCGCCCTGAACCCCGGAGACCACGGCCAGGCCGGCCTGGCGACCATCGGACGAGCGACGGGTAAACGGTGCCCAAACCAGGGCATAAGACCCGTCGGGCCACCCCCGCCCTGGCCAGACCGACGGAGAGGGGCGGGGGCGGGGCGTCGAGGCCCGCGCGGTGGGACGATAGGACGAAGGGGACGGAGGCGACCAGTGTGACGGACGAATCGACGGAGCCAGGTGAGGCGCCCGGCGACCTGGGCGGCGAGCCGGCGACCGAGCGGCTGGCGTTGTTCCCGCTCGGAACGGTGCTGCTGCCCGGACTGCTGCTGCCGCTGCAGATCTTCGAGCCCCGCTACCGGGAGCTGGTCGGCGAGCTGCTCGACCTGCCGGAACAGGCACCGCGCGCGTTCGGCGTCGTCGCGATCCGGCACGGCCGCGAGGTCGGCCCGCAGCATCCCGAGCTCTACGACGTCGGCTGCTCGGCGGTGCTGCGCCGGGCCGAGCGGCTCCCGGACGGCCGGTACTCGCTGATGACCGTGGGCGAGCGCCGGTTCACGATCCACTCGGTCGACACCGAGAGCCGGCCCTACCTGATCGGCGAGGTGGCCTACCTGGCCGACGCCGCCGGCGACACCGCGGGCGCGCTCGTGCCGTCGGTGCAGGCCCTGCTGCGCGAGTACACCACCAGGCTGGCCGAGAAGAAGGCGCTGGAGATCCGCCTGCCCGACCTGCCCGACGACCCGGTGGCGCTGTCCTACCTGGTCGCCGCCGCGGTCGTGCCGGACATCGCGCACCGCCAGGAGCTGCTCGAGGCCCCGGACGCGCACAGCCGGCTGCGCGCCGAGCAGGCCATGCTGCGCCGCGAGCTGGCGCTGCTGACCACGATCACCACGGTCAGCTCCCCCGGTCTCGCCCGGATCCCGCCCAGCCTGAACTAGCCAGCCCGAAATCCAGCCAGCCTGACACCTAGGGCGAGAGCGGGGCCGGGGTCTCGCGGATGCGCAGGCCGTTGAGGAACAGGTCGACGGCGTGTTGGATGTGCGCCTCCTCGACCTCGGGCCGGCGATGGATTCCGTAGGCGGCAAGCCAGGCCGGCATGGCGCCGACCATGGCGAAGAACTGCTCGGCGGCGATCTCGACGTCGCGGACGACGATCGTGCCTGCGTGCTCGTGCCTGCGCAGCAGATCCATGATCACTCGTATCCTCGGCGTCCAGGTGATGGCCTGGGAGCTCGCGGCGAAGTCGGGGAACCGGGCGGACTCGGCGATCGCCATCCGGCTGAGCCGAACCAGATCCGGGTCGACGGACCGCGCCAGGATGGCGCGCGCGATCGTCTCCAGGCTGGCGGCGAGGTCGTCCGGCAGCGGTTCCAGGGCTCCTTCGTCCCGTTCCAGCCGCGTCAGCGCCCACGAGCTCACGGCGATGAAGAGCGCGCGCTTGTCGGAGTAGCGGGCGTAGAGCGTGCCCTTGGTGACGCCGGCGGCCTGCGCGACCGCCTCCATGCTGGTGCCGTCGTACCCGTTCTCCAGGAACGCGTCGACGGCCGCGCGCCGGATCCGGTCGGTCAGTCGGGCCGCCTGCGTCGACGTCGGCCGCCCTGAGCGGGATCGCTCCCTCCCCACCTCAGACACCACCCGACAACCCTACGGTCCCGCCCGTTTCGGGCGACGGTGCGCGACGGCCACGGGGCACGGGCCGCGTGTGACGAGCACGGGCCGGGTGCGACGGGCAGGGGCCGCGGGCGCCGGGCGGGAGCCAGCGGCGCCGGCGTCCGCGTCCGGCCGGTTGACCTAAATCGTACGGGACCGTATGGTTAATCAACCGGACGGCACCGTACGATTTTCGGCCGCTGGCCCGCTGCCACGACCGACTCGGGAGGCAGATCGATGGCGCACTTCCCCAAACCCGCCGAGGGCAGCTGGACCGAGCACTTCCCGAGCCTCGGCACCGGCTTCGTCTCGTTCGAGGACTCGATCTCGCCCGAGTACTACGAGGTCGAGCGCAAGGCGATCTTCCAGCACACCTGGCTGAACGTCGGCCGCGTCGAGCAGATCCCGAAGACCGGCAGCTACTTCACCAAGGAGATCCACGCCGCCCGCACGTCGGTGATCGTCGTCCGGGACGCCGATGGCGGGGTCCGCGCGTTCCACAACATCTGCCGCCATCGCGGTAACAAGCTGGTCTGGCAGGAGAACCCGGGCGAGGAAGTCAGCGGCACGGCCCGCCAGTTCATCTGCAAGTACCACGCCTGGCGTTACGGCCTCGACGGCGCGTGCACGTTCGTGCAGCAGGAGTCGGAGTTCTTCGACCTCGACAAGGCGA